>CALQCP020000023.1 GCA_943329105.2 Chitinophaga pinensis
ATGGCAGCGCGGTCAACGATCGCACCGCGCACGATAAATATCGCCGCGCCCAGCACACTGGACGCGGCGATGATGATGGCTATGCGGTTTCGATGCACGGGATCAGAGATTCCCGCGACGCTCCTGCTCAAGTTCAAGACTCTCGAAGAGTGCCTTGAAGTTGCCCTTGCCAAAGCTCTGGCTGCCGCGTCGGCAGATGATTTCAAAGAACAACGTTGGTCGGTCCTGCAGCGGCGTGGAGAACAACTGCAAGAGGTAGCCCTCATCGTCAGCGTCAACCAAGATGCCCAGATCCCTGACGCGTGCGTGGTCTTCCTTCACGCCGGCATGTCCGTGCTGCTTGAGCATGGCTTCCACTCGCGTCCAAACGCCCTGGTAGTAGGACTCTGGAATGTTCAAGAAATCAACGCCGCGGCGCCGCAACTCAGCAACGCTGGCAATTTCGTCGTCGGTGCGCAGGGCCAGGTGTTGAACGCCTGGAGTCATGTCATGCCACTCCAGGTACTCAAGAATCTGGCTCTTCTTCTTGCCAGCCGCTGGCTCATTGATCGGGAACTTGATCAGCTGATTGCCGCTGGCCATCACCTTGGACATCAGCGCTGAGAATTCGGTGGAGATGTCATTGTCATCAAAGTGCTTGAACATCTGGAAGCCCAGTACGTGTTCGTACCAGTCCACCCACGTGTTCATCTTGCCTTCTTCAACGTTGCCAACCGCATGGTCAACAAACTTGAGTCCGCATGGATGCTGCTTGTTGTACTCATTCAATGCAAACGGTCCGATGGATCGGAATCCGGGCATGAACGTGGCACCTTGCTTGATCTTGGGGAGCGCGTATTCGCCAGTGCGGCTGACGAAGGTGTGCACCGTGCGTCCGTAGGTCTTGATGCCCGCGGTGGTCACGGTGCCATGTGCATCACTGGCGGTGACTGGCTCATAGGCGCTCTCGCCGCCGTTCTTCACAGCGGCTTTCCATGCCGCCTCTGCGTCAAAGACGTTGAATGCGATGTCCTTGATGCCGTCGCCAAACTTGGCGAGTTCTGTCGCGGCGGGGTGATTCTTGGAAAGTGGAGTCTCAAGGAGGAAGCGAATGTTGCCTTGCGTCAGGAGGTACTGCGCGGACTCGCGACTTCCGGTGGTCAGGTCGCGGATTTGCTCCACTTGGAAGCCAAACGCCGACGCATAGAAAAACGCGGATTGCTTGGCATTCCCGACATAGAAGCGAACGTGGTCAACGTCAATCAAGGCCAACGGATCGGTGCCCGTGGCGGCGCGGTTCGCGGTTTGTGGAGTGGCAGTCGTCATTCGGGGAATGATATCCCGCCCGGCGGTATAACATTTGGTCATGCCGCGCACCTCCCGTAATCCCCGCCTAGAGACGGTTGAACCCATCGGAAAGCGAGTTCTCATCCGCAAGGACGAGGACAAGAAGATCACCAAAGTTGGTATTCACCTGCCGGACCGGTTGGAGATTCCCACCATCACCGGCCGGGTAGTTGCTATTTCTGCCGAGGTGGCCAAGGATGAGAATTACCCCATCGAGCAGTACGACCGCGTGCTCTTCAACCCCAAGCACGGCGTCCCTGTGGACTTTGAAGGCGACAACCGGCTGTTTGTGATTCCTATCGAAGACATCGTGGCGGTGTTCCGCGCCGCGGACTCTGGGCACAGCGAGTGAGTAGCGGCGGGGCGAACGGTAGTGCGGCGAACGGCGGGACTGGTGCGAATAGTCGTGCCGAGGCGAACGGCGGCGCTGGCCCGCTTCCGGATCCGTTTCCCGTCCCCCGCGCCGGTGGTCCGCTCCGCACGTCCATCCGAGTTCCTGGTTCCAAGAGCCTTACCAATCGCGCCCTGATTCTGGCGGCACTGGCCGACGGCGTGTCAGTGTTGCGCGGCGCGTTGCGCTCCGACGATACGGACGGATTGATCGAAGCGCTGCGTGCGCTCGGTTGTGCCATCACTGTGACCGGTGATTCCGTGCATGTTCACGGGTGCGGCGGTCGATTTGCTACTGCTATCCCCGTGCAAATCAATCTTGGCGACGGCGGAACCCCCACGCGATTCATGATGGCCGCCGCCTCGCTTGCCCGCGCGCCAGTCACCATTGACGGCAGCGCGCGCATGCGTCAACGCCCGGTTGCCGATGGCGTGACGCTTCTTGCAGCACTTGGCGTTGGTATCAGCAGCACTGGATCCGGCACGAACGCTGCGCTTCCACTCACAGTGACTCCAGGCGTCGCCGCACCGAACGGTGGAATGGTGCGTGTTTCACGAACATCAACAAGCCAGTGTGTGAGCGGTCTCTTGCTGTGCGCGCCGTGGTTTCGTGACGGACTACGCGTGGAGTTCACGGAGCAACCCACCAGCCAGAGCTACTTGGAATTGACGGTTGATGAACTGCGCCGATGGGGTGTTGCAGTGGATGAATCACGCGATGCCACTGGGCAGCTGACTTCGATCACTGTTCCATACGGTCCGCCGCGCGCGCGTCCAGAAGTGCACATCGAAGCGGACGCATCAAGCGCCATTTACTGGGCCGCGGCAGCCGCCATCATTCCAGGAAGTGTGGTGGACTTGCTTGGACTGCCGCACCAGAGTCGTCAGCCGGACATGCTTGCGATCCAAGCGATTGGTGCCATGGGGGCTCTCATCGCGCCATCGCCAATGGAACACGGAGCAACACGCGTCGCATGCGCGGTTGTTGATAGTCAGTCGCCGCTGCGCGGTGGTCAATTCAATCTGTCTGGCGCTCCCGATGGAGCGTTGGCAGTGGCCGCGATCGCCGCGCTTGCGGACGGCGAAACCAGGCTCGATGGCCTGTCCACGCTGCGCGTCAAGGAAAGCGATCGCCTCGCGGCGCTCCGTGACGGCTTGATTGCCACGGGCGCGGGCGCACGGATCGAAGGCGATTCGTTGATCATTACCCCTATGAGCGCTCCGCACGGCCGCGCGAGGGGCGCGATCGCACTCATCCAAACTGTCCGAGATCACCGGATTGCCATGGCATTTGCAGTCCTTGGATTACAGTCAAGTGGCGTGCAGATTGTTGATCCTGGTTGCGTTGCCAAGAGCTACCCGGCTTTCTGGACGGACCTCGCCCGCATGATTCAGCCGCAGTAACGCGCTGAGCCGTGCAGTTGTGTGCAGTCTTGTGCAGGGTTGTGCAGCGTCACTCAGCGTCACGCAGCGCCGTGCATGAGTTTCATCGATCGAATACTCTTACTGGATGCACGCATTTTGGCACTTTGCAGCTCGACTGCTCAAGCACAAGGCACGCCTTGCCACCGCGATGGGTTTGGCACTTATCTCAGCTGGTGGGCTCGGTGCTGGATTGGTGGCGCTTGCACCAGTCTTGGAGTTTCTGCTCCGCAAGAATCAGTCGCTCGGGCAGTGGATCAACCAGAATGCTCCGTGGGTGCCACCGGAATTCACTGAGCACTTACCAACGGACGCATTCGGAGGCGTAGTGGTGATATTCGTTGGGCTCCTGGTGATGACGGCCGTTGGAGCCGTCGCAAACTTTGGTCACCAGTACTTAGCGTTGACCCTGTGCGTGCGCACGACCACGGAAATTCGTCACGATATCTTTAAGCATGCCGTGAACCTGCCGCTTGGTACGGTGTTGCAGCGCGGCGCCTCTGATCTGGTGAGCCGCACGGTCCGCGACAGCTCTGAATTGCAGCGCGGATTGGTGGCGCTCACTGGTAAGACCGTGGCGCAAATCACCAAGGGTGGCGCAGCGTTTCTCGCGGCGGTGTGGTTTGACTGGCGGATCACCCTGATCGCGCTGGTTGCTGTTCCGGTGCTAGCGATTCCTTTGCGAAAGTTTGGAAAGCGCATTCGCAAGGGCGTGCGCGGTTCACTCCGCGCGCAGGCGGACTTGTTGCGTGTTTCCAACGAAAGTATGCAAGGAATTCGCGCTGTCAAATCAGCCACTGCCGAGGCGGAATCGATTCGACGATTTGATGCAGTCAATGCGATCGTCCTTCGCGAAGAGATGCGCGTGCGCTTTGCGCAATCGATGTCCTCACCCGTTGTTGAATCAATCTCCATTGTTGCCGTTTGCGTATTGGCGTTGATTGCTGCGCGGCAAATCATTGACGGCAAATTGGCATTCGACACCTTTGTGCTTTCACTCGGTGCGTTGGCAGCTGCTGGTGGTTCGCTGAAGCCAATCGCGGGATTTATCAACGACATTCAGGCTGCATCAGCGCCCGCCGAGCGTCTTGAAGAAGTCATGAAGGTCGCCCGTGAAGATGCCGGTGAACGCCGCAAGCAGCCACTCCCGCCGCACGCGCGCGACATCCGATTTGAAGGTGTTTCCTTTCGTTATGCAGGCGCCGATGTGGACGCGTTGCAAGATGTCAACCTAGTCATTCAGCATGGCGAACGTGTTGCCTTTGTCGGTAGCAACGGCTGCGGTAAGACCACGTTGCTTTCCATGCTTTCGCGGCTCTTTGCGCCCACCACGGGTCGAGTGCTGGTGGACGGAGCGGATATTGCCCAGCATGGGTTGAAGACCGTGCGCGCACAAGTTGGCGTGGTCACCCAAGACGCATTCTTGATCCGCGGCAGCATCACGGAAAACATCCGCTTTGGTCATGACACTCCGTCGGATGAAGCCGTGCGGCTTGCAGCGCGTCGCGCGTATGCAGAGTCATTCATCGATCGCCTTCCTGATGGATTCGCCACGGTGGTTGCAGAAGGCGGAACCTCGCTTTCCGGCGGCCAGCGGCAGCGCATTTCAATTGCGCGTGCCGTGTTGCGTGATCCGCGCATTCTGATTCTTGATGAGGCCACCAGCCAAGTTGACGCGGAGAGCGAAGATCTCATCAATACCGCTATCGCCGAGTTTGGCGCCGGGCGCACCACGTTGGTCATTGCGCATCGGCTATCAACGGTGCTTGCTGCCGATCGGATTGTGGTGATGGACGCGGGCCGAATTGTTGCCACCGGACGCCATGCAGAATTGCTGGACTCGTGCGCTGCCTATCAGCGGATTGCGCGCACGCAGCTCAACATGGTCTGAAGTTCTATAACTCTGTGATTCGAACGCAATGTGTTGCGCTCAAGCGTTCAAACGGTGATCCACGCGCGTACCGATTCAACACCCCTCAGCGCGGAACCGTCGCTCCGCCAGTCGCTGGAATGGCGCTACCCGTGGTGGGTTCCGGTGCGCCGCCAAGCGCGGGCATGGCGCTGCCTTCCGGTGCAGTAACGGCGGGTAATCCACCCGATGGCGAAATGATCTCCAGCCCATCGCCAGTCACCGGAGCCGTGGCCGGCGCGGTGATTGGTGCTGCTGGCACCGGCAGCATCCCGGCAGGTGCTCGCGCCGATTCCAAGGCGATCCACGCCAGAATCACGCCGCCAACCAGTGTCATGCAGGAAATGATTGCAACAAAGAGCATCCAATTCTGCAGCGCGGTGTGCAACTTCTGTACGCCTGCATCGCGCTCCGTGGTCTTCTCAAGAAGCCCCTGCAGCGCAGCGGAACTTCGATCGGTGGTTGACTGCAACTGCACCACTGCATTGGCAAGGGTGGTCACGCCGTCGGCAACCTTCATGGCGCTCTCGTGATTGAGGTCAAGTTGCTGCTGCACCAAGCTCATCACATCGCGCTGTTGCTCAACGCCTTGGGTAATGCGGGCCAGCGTCTTCTCAACATGATCATCGCGCTGTCGCGTCAGCATGAGTTGTTGCGCAACCAAGTCCGCCAATCGCGTCTGCTGCCGAACAAGTTCCGGAAGCGAACCCATGCTCTGCGGGAGTGCGGCAACCACTCGGGCCAGTTCCTGCTGACGCTGATCCTGCACATCAAGGAACATCCGAAACTCGCGTGCCATGGTGACAATTTCCTGCGAGTCTGCAGGAACGGGCATGGTGCCAACGGCATCAATCCGGTCGGCGCCAGAACGGCGGACTGGGGCAGGCGCATCGTCGCTGCCAAGGAAGAGGGTTCGGAGCGTGGCAAGGAATCCGGGCATCGGGGGGTAAGGGTAACGGGGAAACGGGTCGCTTGGGCGGAAGAAATGCCCGTAGCCGCGGCGTACGATCGACCGAGTGCCCGCGCGGACTTTCATCACCCCTCTGATTGCATGCGTGTATCTGCTTGCCTACACGGCAGCATGCGACCGGCCAACGCCGGTCGCCCCCAACGCCCACGCAGGCGCGCGGATCGTTTCCCTGAGTCCGGCGCTCACAAGAACCGTCACGGAACTTGGCGGCGGGGCAGCCATCGTGGGGCGAACCCCGTGGTGCGAAACGCCCCAAGCCGCCGATGTGCGCATTGTCGGTTCGCATGAGGACCGCGATCTTGAAGCGATCGCCGCTCTGCATCCCACCCTGATTCTTCGCCAGTCCAGTGTCGCTGACCCCGCGCTCGAAATGGTGGCTCGATCCGTCGGCGCGGAAGTCCATACCTGGCACTTTGATCGTGTGGCCGACGTGCAAGCCAGCCTGGTACCCATTGCCAACCTCCTTGTCGAAGCTGGAATCACCACTGCGCCGGAAACTGCCGCGCGCATCACTGCATTGCATCACGAAGCCGTGGCCGCGCCCGTTCGCACCACGGGTCCAGTCCTCTTTCTGTTCGCGGTCGATCCACCGATGGCGTTCGGAACTGGCACCTATGTCGACGACCTCTGGACCGCCATGGGCGGCAGCAATGCCATGCGCCGTCCCGGGTATCCAGCGATCACGGCGGAAGACGTGGTTCGCCTAGCACCAGCAGCCATCATTTCTATCGGCAGCAGCAGCATTCCCGCGTGGATGACGGATGCAAGCCGCGCGCGCGTGGCGCTCGATGCACCTGATTTACTAGAGCCAAGCGCGCGCATGTTGGTGCAGGGTCCGGCCTCACTGCGCCGCGCCGATGATGCGATTGTGGCGATGACTGATGCTCAGCCGGGAGTCAGCAAGTGACCGCACGGAAACCCATGATTGGCCTAGCCACGGTCGGCGCGGCAACGTTGATCGTTGTTGCAGCGCGGCTCCTGGTTGTTCGAACGCTTGATGGCACCTTCGTGGTTGGCTGGCCCAGCGCGGTGCTTGGTCAATTTCGAATCGATGCAGTGCTTGCTGCTGCCGCTGCTGGTGCTGCGCTGGGTGTTTCCGGCGCCATCATGCAGACCTTGTTGCGCAATCCGCTGGCTTCGCCGTTTGTATTGGGCGTCACCAGCGGCGCGGGTGCCGGCGTTGCGCTGGCATCACTCGCTGCGGCGTGGGCAGGAATGGCAGCTCCAGTGGGTGCCGCGCTCGGTGTTCCGGCGCTCATCGGTGCAGTCACAGCGCTTGGAGTGGTGCTTCTCCTGGCACGGAGGGGCGGATCGATCGATCCGGTGACGCTCATTCTCAGCGGCGTCATTGTGGGTGCGATTGCCAGCGCGTTGAGCACGGTTGCAGAATCACTGTTACCCCCGGAACGACGCGGTCTGCTTGCGGGCTGGCTCTTTGGGCGGATTCCTGACGTTCCGGATCCGGGCGCTCTCACCGCCTGTGCGATCGCCGCGTGCGGACTGACGGCGTTGGCTGCAACATGGGGCTCGCGCCTGGATGCTGCGGCACTGTCGGACGACGAAGCACGATCCGTCGGCGTCCCGCTCGCGCCCATGCGCACCGCGATGTTCCTTGGCTGCGGCGTTGCGACCGCGGCGAGCGTTGCGTTGTGTGGCCCGATTGCATTCATTGGATTACTGGCGCCGCACTGCGCGCGCGCCTTGGTCGGTCCGCGCAACCGAATATTGGTGGTCGGCTCTGCGGTCGCTGGCGCCGGACTCCTCATTGGCGCGGACGCACTTCGGCAATGGATCGATATCGGCGGCGGTCGATTGCCACTGGGCGCAGTGACTGCGGTCGCTGGCGGCATTGCATTTCTTGTGTTATTGCGCAAGACCACGGGGGCCTGGCCGCGATGACAACCCTGAACTTTCAATCGCCAACGCTGCGCCGCGGAACATTTCAGTTGGCCATCGGAGCCATTGCGCCGCGTCCCGGTCGAATTACCGTGCTGATCGGTCCAAACGGCGGCGGCAAGACCACGGCGCTGCGCTTGGCGGCCGGGCTGTTGACGCCGGACACGGGAGCGGTGCTGATTGATGGCGAACCGGTCCATGCGCTCAGTGCGCCGCAACGTGCCGCTCGCATTGCACTGGTCACGCAGCGGCCCGATGTTGGCGCGCCTTTCAGTGTTCGCGAAGTGGCGGCGCTCGGTCGCATTGCTCGACCGACGGATGCGCAGCGCGTGGAACGAGCGCTGCAGCGCGTTGGACTGGCGGCGTTGGCTGATCGACCGTACCACTCGCTTTCGGGTGGTCAGCAGCAACGCGTGGCGGTGGCGCGTGCCTTGGCGCAACACGAGCCGGGCGGGGTACTGCTGCTCGATGAGGCATTCGCGGCGGTCGACCCACCGGAAGCAGCCGCGATTGTGCGGGCAGTGCGCGAAGAGGCTGCCGCCGGTGCCACGGTCTTGGCAGCCACCCATGACATGGCGGTGGCCTCAGCCATTGCCGACGACGTGTGGTGCATTGTTGCCGGGCAAACCCGAGCATTCGGCCCGGCCTCCGATCTGCTGACAGCGAACGCCTTGCCCGCATTGCTTGGGGTGGCGATCGCCGAAGCCAATGGTGCCAACGGCCAGATTGCCGTGGCCGATTACCGCGCTATCCTTCCCACACAGGCGCTATGAAGCAAACCGAACTCATCATCTTTGTAGTGGTCATGGTGCTCAACGGCTTATTTGCAATTTGGAAGAAGCACAAGGAGCGCCAAGCAGTAAAGGCCGCGGCGGCCCTTGAGCGAGCCATCACAAACAATGCGCCTGCCGTTCGTGCCACCCCCGCAGCCCGTTCAACGCCTGCAATGCGCGCGACACCTGCGCCGCGTAATTCGCCTGGAAATACGCCTCCGGAGATGCGGCCGACGACAACGAACACCGGTGCGACGACAGCTTCCACACGTGCAACGACAAGCTCGACGCGCGCAACGTCAACCTCTACACGCGCTGGCGGCGCACCATCGATTGACGCGCGCGGCTCTGTGCGGCGCGCAATTCGCGACTCCGAATTGCAAGCAGCTGCCGCGCGTCGGCGCCAAGCAGAGGCGCGCCTCTTTGAGCAGCAGGTTGCTGCGGAGAAGGCTCGCATCGCGGCGCAGCAGCGCCCGACTCCACCGGTGATCCAACCGGTCGCCATGCAGATCCTGCAGGCGGCGCGGGCGCGGTCCAAGTCTGCTGTGCCGACCGCCATCGCCGCATCCCGGATCACCGGCAACAGCATCGGAGCCCCCCGGGTGGTGGAGCCAGTGCGAGCCAAACTCCTGATTGGCGACCGAGTGGGCCTGCGCCGCGCGCTCATCCTCCGGGAGGTCCTTGGACCACCGCGCTGCATGACTCCGTACGGCGGTACGCAGTAGGGGAAATGCATGATCCACCCATGATCTCTCCATGATCATGGCAATATCTGCCCATGATCGCCCCACAATCGACCCAGACTCCATTACAATTCCGCCCCCATGATCGACATTCGCAAGTTGAAAGAACTCGTTCGCCTCATGACCACGAGCGACCTCACCGAGCTCGACCTCCGCGACAAGGAGGAGCAGGTCACCATTCGACGCGCCACCGCTCAGGCGGCTCCTCAGGTGATCCAGCACGCGGCGCCGGTGGTCCAGCACGTCGCCGCCGCGCCGGTGGCTGCAGCACCCGCAGCAGCCGCTGCGCCAGCCGCCAACGAAGACGCGGGCCTGATTGCCATTGAGAGCCCCATGGTCGGCACCTTCTACGCATCGCCAAGCCCTGACAAGCCATCGTTCGTTTCCGTGGGTGGCGACGTCGGCCCGAATTCGGTGGTGTGCTTGGTGGAAGCCATGAAGATCTTCAACGAAATCAAGGCCGAGCGCTCCGGCACCATTGCCAAGGTGCTAGTCAAGAGCGGACAAGCCGTTGAATTCGGCCAGCCGCTGTACATGATCAAGCCAAGCTGAACCCGCCCCCATCACGGCGTGCGTGCGCCCGTGCGCCGCACCTGCCTTCAGGATCTCACCAGCCATGTTCAAGCGTGTACTCATCGCCAATCGCGGCGAAATCGCCCTCCGCATCATCCGCGCGTGTCGCGAACTCGGCATTGAGGCCGTGTGCGTCTATTCATCAGCAGACAAGGGCGGTCCCTGGCTTGAGCAGGCAGACCGAACCATCTGCATCGGACCGGGCCCGTCCAAGGAGTCGTACCTGAAGATTGAGCGCATCATCGCAGCGGCTGAAGTAAGCCATGCGGAAGCGATTCATCCGGGCTACGGATTCCTCAGTGAGAACTCACACTTTGCAGAAGTATGCCGAGCGTCCGGGTTTGAATTCATCGGCCCAAGTCCAGAAGCAATGAACGCGCTTGGTGACAAGGTCAACTGCAAGCGCCTCGCTCGCAAGACTGGAACCCCAGTATTCCCAGGTACAGAAGATGCCATCGAAGATATTGAAGAAGCAGTCAAAGTGGCTGCTGAGATTCAGTATCCAGTGATTGTGAAAGCGCGCGCCGGTGGCGGCGGACGTGGCATGCGTGTTGCCCGCGATGAAGCTGAATTGCGCACCGGAATTGAATCCGCCCGGCAAGAAGCGGCGGCTGCATTTGGTGACGGCGGCGTGTACGTTGAGAAGTTCCTGGAGAACGCCCGGCACTTTGAAGTGCAGACCATTGGCGACAAGCACGGCCACGCCGTTCATCTCTATGAACGCGATTGTTCAAGCCAGCGCCGCCACCAAAAACTGATTGAAGAGGCACCAGCGCCTGGCGTTGACCCAAAGAAGCGTGATCGCGTTTGCGAAAGCGCGGCAACACTCATTCGCGAAGCCAAGTATTCCGGCGCCGCCACCGTGGAATTCCTGATGGATCGCCAGCAGAACTTCTACATGCTGGAAGTGAATACCCGCGTGCAAGTAGAGCACCCAGTAACGGAAATGATCACTGGAGTAGACATCGTGAAGACCGGCATTCGTGTTGCCGCAGGTGAAGAGCTGCCATTCACGCAGAAGGACATTCACATCAATGGTCATGCCATTGAAGTACGTATCAACGCTGAGGATCCGGACCGTGGATTCATGCCGCAGGCAGGTCTGATCGAAACCTACGCCGCGCCCGGCGGTCCAGGCGTTCGCCTCGATAGCCACGCCCGCGCTGGGTACCGCATTCCGCCAAACTATGACTCCATGATCGGCAAGCTGATCGTTCATGCTCCTGACCGCGCAACATGCATTGAACGTCTCAAGGGAGCCTTGCGAGAGTTCAAGATTGGTCCAGTGAAGACCACCATTCCGCTGCACCTCAAGCTGCTTGATCACCCCGATTTCCGCGCCGGTAGCCACGACATTCATTACGTCGAACGCTGGTTGAAGGAAATTGCCGTTACCGCCAAGGCGTAATCATTGCCGCAGCATCCAGTAGCACTCTGCCAGCGAAGCCGCTTCATATGAACAGCGGCTCACTCATCCTTGTCACTGGCGCCACTGGATACGTTGGCGGTCGCCTGGTGCCGCGACTGTTGGCTGCAAACCACCGGGTTCGATGCCTGGTTCGCGATCCTTCGCGCCTTGAAGGCCGCGTGTGGCAGAAGGACGTCGAAGTAGTGCAGGGCGATGTGCTTGCGCCGGAGACGCTTGCCGCCGCAATGAAAGACGTGAGTGTTGTCTATTACCTGGTGCACAGCCTGGCAAGTGGCAGCAATTTCTCTGAGCGTGACAATCGCGCCGCGCGCAACTGTGCGAACGCCGCGCGAGCAGCGGGTGTGCAGCGCATCATTTACCTGGGCGGACTTGGCGAAGAGAGCCCCGATCTTTCGCCGCACTTGGTGTCGCGACATGAAACCGGCAACGCCCTCCGCGAGGCCGGCGTTCCCGTCACTGAATTCCGCGCCGCGGTGGTGGTTGGATCTGGCAGTCTTTCCTTTGAGATGATTCGCTATCTCACCGAACGCGTCCCGGTAATGATCTGTCCACGCTGGATATTCACCCGAACGCAACCAATCTGCATTCGAAACGTCTTGGATTATCTGGTGGCCGCGCTTGATTGTCCGGCCAGTGTCGGGCAGATCGTTGAGATTGGTGGCCGCGACGTAGTCAACTACGCGGAGATGATGACCGGCTACGCCCGGGCACGCGGACTCACGCGCCGCTTGATTGCTGTACCGATACTGACTCCGCGACTTTCTTCGTACTGGGTTCACCTCGTCACACCAATTCCTGCTGAGATCGCCCAGCCGCTCATCAAGGGACTTGGCAATGAGGTGATCGTGCGCAACCCGTCCGCGCTCACCATGTTCCCGAACATCAAGCCCATGGACTACGAAAGTGCCCTCCGGCTCGCTCTTGGAAAGATCGACAGCAACGAAGTCGAAACCGTGTGGAGCGATGCGCTGGTTTCCAGCCAAGGCGACCGGACGCCCGTTGCCCTGATCAGTACGCAAGGCATGATCATCGAACGGCGCCGGTTGATGGTGAATGCGCCCACCGAAGCCGTGTACCGCAGTTTTGCCGGTATCGGTGGTAAGCGCGGCTGGCTGTATATGGATTGGGCGTGGCAAATTCGCGGCCAGCTTGATCGACTCCTTGGTGGCGTCGGTATGCGCCGCGGTCGCCGCGACCCCGATGATTTGCGCGTCGGCGACACACTCGACTTCTGGCGGGTCGAGCAAGTGGAGCCCGGGCGACTCATTCGTTTACGAGCCGAGATGAAGGTGCCAGGACTCGCGTGGCTGCAAATGGAATCCCGTCCTGCAGAGAACGGCCAAACCGAATTGCTTCAAACAGCATTCTTTGAACCCAAGGGTCTGTTCGGATTCCTGTACTGGTACGTCTTGTACCCAATGCACGCACTGATCTTCAGCGGATTGATTAGCACCATTGCGGAGCGCGCCAAGGCAGCAAGTGCAAAGAGTCCGCGACCTTAGTCTTGATGACCGCGCTTCGCAGGCATCAAGTTCACGGCGATCACTGCCGCAGCTGCGATAGCCATGAGTGCATATCCACCCACCGGGCTGTAGAGATTCAGTCCCTTGTCAGGCTGGGGCGGGATGGTTGTGTCAGCCGCTTGCATGGCGTACGTGGCTGCGCAGGTGGCGCCGGCAAGGATCACGCTAACGCCAATACTCAAACGCATGGAACGGCTACCAAGCGACAATCCGCGCGATTGACGGGCCGGACTGGCAATGGCCGCATGACGGGGCGTGTTGACTCGGGTGACCAGGGTGACCAGGGTGAGCATGTTGATCATGTTGTTCTTCAATTGGAGTCCTTCGGCGCAGTGAGCGTAATGGTGTTCACCAGGCGATCTTCCTTGCCGGTGACCAGGACCAATCCCTTCAGAACGGTCTCCGCAGGCAATCGGAAGTGCAGCATCAACTTCTTACCGCTTCCAAGTGGCTGGATCGGAATGTCCTTGAGTGTGAGCGGATTGCCGCCGATACTTCGCACTAGTACCCAGTCGCCGTCGTCTTCCACCATGCCCACCGCAAAGTACTTGGCACCGTTGGTGTCGATGACTGCCACGCGCGCGGACTGCGCCTCAGCGCCAGCGGTCCGCACCCATTCATTCAGGTCAGGGAAGATCCGAACGCCGCCCTCCTTTGCCGATGCATCCAGGCGAAGCAGGCGCTGTCCCTTACTCACTTGGAAGCCACGAACGCGCAGGTCCGCGGACACCATGGCGCTACCGTTACGCGGGAACTTCTGTTCGCCACCAACGATGTAGTTGTTGCCATCAAGGACCAATGCCCCCTTGTCGTTGGAGTTGATGGTTACTCCGCCAATCGCGTACTTCGGATCGGGGAATTCAATGAGCGCGTCAATGTTGGTCGCCGAGCCGTCGTCAACCGCCTTGCTCGCACCGCTCTCAATCGCCGCGCCACTGGCAAAGTCCGGTGCCGCTACTGGGCGCGGCGCTAAGAAACGCACGCCCTTGAGTTCAAAGTATTTGGGGGCCTGAGTTCCCAGGTCAGCCTTCGGGAAGAACAGGTAGAAAGTGCCTTCACCCTGCGCAGAAACCGAGGTCAGCACGTTGGAAGGGGAGTTGAAGAAGTACATCCGCTCGCCGCCCTCCTTGGCATTCTGACGCCATGCCACGGGGTACGAAACCGTTCCCTTGCCGCTCTTACCGTCGCCGATCAGGCGCGCTTGAGCACCGGTCATCAAGAACTGCTGCCCAGCGCCGTCAAATCCGCCCTGCTCCATTGTGAATTGAACCGCCCACGATGCCACGGGCTTTGCACCCACGCCCGCACTGAGCGCCATGGCAGGCACATCAAAGAGCTTGATCCGGCTGACCGCTTCTGGCGGAACCGACACGCGTGCCAGTCCATCCGCGTACGAATCGCGGTACAGCGAACCCGATGTTCGCACCAGCTGCGGCATGTGTGTATCGATCGTGCCGCCGCCGAGCCATGGGGTGTACGCACCCCACGAGAGGTATGAGAAGAATCCACCAGCGATGTTTGAAATCGTCAGCAGGGGAGCGTTGTCGCTACCGATAGCAGGCGCATTCGCCACATCACTGCGACGGCTCCATCCGGTGAAGTCACCGATCGTCACTGTGGACTGGAAGAACCCCATGCCGATCGCCAACAGGCCAACCGACAGGACGCCGGACGCAGCGCCAAACCCTGCGCCAATAGTGACATCGGCCAAGCGCGGAATGGAGAGATTCATGGGGATGAATCGATCGGTAAAGATGCGCAGAATGGCGAGTAGGACAACGAACACGCCCACCAGCACCAGGCCCTTGGAGTATTCGCCAGCGGAACTGCTCAGCATGCGGTACGACAATGGCTCCCACACGCCGAAGGCGATCGCGCCGGAGGTGACGACGCAGAGAAAGTGGACCAATGCGCTGAACGCGCCGTTGTTGGACCACCAGTAGGTGATGAGAAGGATGACTGCAATAGCGATGACGGAGATGATCACGGGGTGGTCCTTACTGCTTCTTCTGGACGGTCGGGTTGACTGGCGTAGTGGCGACTGCGCCGGGGGTAGGGGCAGCCGCTGGCTTCACGGCGCCCGCGGTAGGAGTTCCAGCTGGTGCCGGCGGAGGTGCAAAGATGCGTTTCACTTCATCAAAGCTGGTCTCGCCGTTACGGACCTTGATGAGTGCAGCATCCTGCAGTGACGGGCACTTGAAGGTGCGCCGAGCCTGCATGTACGCGCCTTTCACATCACCAGTAGCAAGTACGGCGCGTGACTCGTTGTCCATGGGCAGCACTTCAACAACCGCGCAGCACCCAAGAAATCCGACGCCCTTGCATGTTGGGCAATCAACCGGCTGATCCTTGATCAGCACCTTGCCACTCTGCTTGTAAATCTGCACCGGCTTGCCAGCGGCAATGCCCAGCATCTTCTGTTCTGCTGGATTTGGCGTGTACGGAGCACGACACGTCATGCACAATTTGCGAACCAGCCGCTGCGTCACCACCATGCGCAGCGCGTCCGCCGCCGCTTTGGGGTCACCCACCGACTTCAGCCAAGCAGCCATGATGTCCGGAACGCTGTCCGATGGCATTCCAACATAGAAGAGCGTTGACCGAGCACCTGCCGCACACAGCACCTTGGATGACCCAGGGTCTGCCACGTCAGCGACAAACACCACATCGGGACCGCGGCGAACGATCGATTGCAACTGCGTACCAAAGTCACTCTTGGCTGCATCAAAGTCAGTGTGCTCCACACCTTCCACGATGCGCTCAAAGCGGCGCTCCAGCGTCTTGATGTTGGAGGTAAGCGAGTCATGTCGCCCCAAGAGCGCATAGGTCAGGGTGGTGATGCCTTGGCCAGGACGCGCACCAACCAACACCGTCCCGCGCGGGTCGGCAGTGATGGTGTCCACTACGAGTTTCAGTTGCTGCTCACCCATTCCAATCTTGGCGAGCGGAATACTGAGTTGTTTCTCGCGCTCAAAGTCCACGCGGATCGATTCACCTTGCATCGATCCCACGCTGGTGACGGTCAGGACAATCCGCGTTCCGTCGCGGACAATGGGCACCGTGCCGCGTTGCAATTTGCGGCGCTCAGCCGGATCAAGTTCTGCAAACCCCTTTAAGAGGTCCACCACCCGCGTGGCCATTTCACCGGCAATCGGCTCGCGCTTGAAACGCATGGAATCAACCACTTGCTGAATCTGCGCGCCTTGCTTGGAGAGGGCAATCTCAACGCGCGTAGCGCGCGCATCCAGCGCCGATAGCAATACCGCCTCCAAGCCGGAATACACCTCAAACGCCGGATCCTTGCGGTCCGGTGCTGCTTGCTCGCTGCGATCCTTCTTCTGGAAGCGCAACGTGGCGCCGGCCTGCGCATTCTTCGCCTTGCGATCCGCGGCCATCTTGCCAAAGTCAATATCAAGGAAGGTGAGCGGCTTGGCCTTGGTGCCCTTGAGTGCCTCATTGCGGAACTTCATGTACCACGTACATGGTGCTGCAAAGAAGGCAATCATCAGCGGGAAGCCAGCAAGCCACCACGGAATCAACAGCGCGGCCAACACTCCCACGGTACCAAATGCCAGAAAGATGGCAGCCCACTTCTGCGGCTTCAGGTTGAAGTACGCAGCGTCCTTCTCCAACTTGGTTGAGACAAGCACTGCGTACGGCACAAACGCCGCAAAGGTCACGATCGGCTTGGCGATACTCATCAGAATCGCCGGCGAGGATGCCTCTGCGAGGATAGAGCATCCCGGAATGAAGAAGGCAGTCGGTAAGTTCACGATCAGGCTCCCTTGGCGAACGATGCGCCCTGCGAAATTCCCTTGAGGCGCATGCGCAGCTCCTCGGGCTTCGGCGTCGACTGCAGCGCGACGCTCTGATGGATGAATTCCTTCTCCACCAAGTCAACCAATGCGGTGGTGAAGTC
>CALQCP020000024.1 GCA_943329105.2 Chitinophaga pinensis
GCGCCAGTGTTTGGATGCAGTGTGCGTGCGGCGCGGGGAGTATTGGAAGTGGACGCGGTGGTGGTAGCCGCGGTTCGCGCGGCGCAGCGCGTGGGCGAGCCCGCCGCGCAGCGCGGCAGCGCGCGTGGGACGCCGGGCAGTGGCGTGGGTGGTGCGCAGGGCAGCGGCGCGCGTGCCTCGGGCGCCGCTGCATGTGGTGCGGCAAGTGGCGGGGGCGAAGTTGTTCGCAGCCCGCGTCGGATTCGGCAGTTGGCGGCGCGAGCGGTTGGCTTGGGATGTCCGCCCGCAGCGCTGGCGCAGTGGCTTGGAATGACGGAATCAACAGCGGCGCGGGCGGCGGTGCGCGGTCGCGTGGAGCGCCTCCGTCAGGCCATGAACGGCGTGAGCCCGGTGCCGCTACCCATCTTTGTGTTGCCGGATGCAGCTGGATCGATTCTGGCACCGCTCGCAGTCTGTGCGGCATTGCCGGTGGGGCCGGTGCGATTGCCGGATCCTGCCCGCGTGCGCGGCGGGCGTGCGCCGAACCGTGGCGAGGTTGTGTTGGTAGTGGCGTTGCGATTTTTAGTGTGGCGAGCGCATACAGCACTGCGAGCGATTTCCAAGACCCCCGTGGCGCGTGAAGTGGATGCGATTGAGCGCGATTTGCGTTGGGCGTATCGCATCAAGCGTGCGTTGCTGGAACGGGTTTTGCCCGTGGCGTTGCTGCCCTGTGTCCAGCGCCTGGGGCGCGGATGGGATGAGGTGCCCGTATCGCTGCGGATGCGCTGGGCGGCGTTCGCTGCTCTTGAGTGTGCACATGCGCTTGAGTTTGGAGAACACTCCTCGGTGGCGATTGAAGACGTGCATCCAGCGCATGTTGCGGCGCACGCGGTGGAACGCGCTATTGCGCGCGGTGGTCCAGAATTTGCACCGAGTAACGGCGATGATGCGAACGCGCTTGACGGTGCGATCATGCGTTGTGTTCCGTGGTGGCATGTGGTGTGCGCGGGTGATGGCTGGCTGGCCGCCTCCGCCAAGTGTGCGCCAGAGCGCGGCCACGTATTGACGCTCCACTTTGGTCTCGACGGCACCATGCCGCGGACCTTCGAAGAGATAGCGCGCGAGTTGAAAATTTCCACATCGCGTGCCACCGCCGATTGGTACGCGGCGATGCATGCAGTGCTGCAGGTTCGTTGACGCAGTCCGCAAGCGCCCACTTGAAAGAGTGCGCTGCACATGCACAGACACCCGCGCGTTGGCGCGGGTGTCTGGAAGTTCTTGTGTTGGCAGGTCTCTCGACCAGTGCTCGTTGCGGTTTAGCGCTTGGAGAACTGGAATCGACGACGGGCGCCCGATTGACCGTACTTCTTGCGCTCAACCTTACGAGCGTCGCGGGTCAGGAACCCGTGCTCGCGGAGGATTGGCTCAAGGCTTGAGTCGTAGCAGAGGATCGCGCGGGCGAGGCCCATGACGACTGCGCCCGTCTGGCCGGTGAATCCACCGCCCACGAGTCCAGCGGTGACATCAACCTTGCCCTTCGTGCCGGTCTTCTCCAGCACGGCGAGCACAGCCTTGCGGTCGCGGTCTTCGGTCAGGTAATCGTCAAGTTCCTTCTCGTTCAACTTGATGGCGCCGGTGCCTGGTCGAACGCGAACGCGTGCGATGGCAGTCTTGCGGCGGCCGGTGCCCCAGAACCAACCCTTGGAATCGGGGCCCTTGGTAGCGGCGCCCTGGCCTTGGGTGACGGGGGTGGAGGTGTTCATTACAGTGGTCATCAGGTGTGTCTCTCTGTTCGGCGCTGCAATCAGCGGCGGGCGTTCGGGAAGTCAAGCGTCGCTGGCTGTTGCGCACTGTGGTCGTGCGTGTTGCCCTTGAGGACGCGGAGGTTGCGACGGATGCGGCGACCGAGGCGACCGCGGGGAAGCATGCGGATGACCGCTTCTTCAACCACGAGCTCGGGCTTCGAGGCCATGATGGACTCGTAGGTGCGGACGCGCAGGCCGCCCGGATAGCCACTCCAACGACGAAGGGTCTTGGCTGCCAGCTTGTTGCCGGTGACCTTGATCTTCTCCGCATTCGTGATGATGACGCAATCGCCGCTCATCACGTTGGGCGTGTACTGGGGGCGATGCTTGCCCATGAGGACGAGCGCAACTTCGGTGGCGAGGCGACCGAGGATCATTCCCTCGGCGTTGACGACGTGCCAATTTGGCTTAACGTCGGCTTCCTTCATGTGAGTGGTCTGGCGTGGCATATCTGTTCCTTCGTGGCGCCGCCCGGGATGGGCAGAGAATCGATAAAGATAGGGCTTTTCGCCAAGATGTCAAGGGGAGGGTGTGTTTGACCCCCGGTAGGCTGTGCCGGTGATGACACACGCTTCCCGACTTCGGCGCGCAAATCTCCTCGCATGGTTGGCAATCGCGGTGGCCACGGCCCTGTTTATTGTGGAGAGTCGGGGGGGGATTGGGGCGCCTAGTTCCGAGAAACTCGCGGCCCACGCGTCGGTGTCGGCACAACAGGCCATCATGGGCTCATTGGTGAACGGCGCCACGGCACCAGCTTTCGAGACGGCCTTTGCTCAACAGTTATCGACAATGCGGGGCCAGGTAGAGGCGCTGACGTCGGTTGATGAGCCTGGCTCGGAATTGGCGACCGCCGCGCTGCTGGCCCGGTTGGGAGCTCGCGAGCGGGCGCTCGAGTTGCTGGCTGGACTGCAGAATCGGATCGATGCCGGTGATGTCACTGCGGATGAAGAGTTTCTCGAGACGCTCGATGCAGTCACGGAACTGGTGGACGCAACCGCTCAACCCGGTGCGCGCGGGATTTCTGATGAGGCATGCGCCGATGTGATCGAGGTGCTGGGGACCACTGGCAAGACGTTGGTGGCGCAGGCGAAGGGTGATCAAGTTGCACTCGATGGTCTTGCAGCGGCGGGTGTGTTGTTGTTGATGGTGTTGGTGTTGGCGGCGTTCGTGGGATTCGTGTTGGCGCTTGGTGGCATTGCCGCTCTCATTGTGTTTGTGGTGATGGCTGCACTTGGTAAGACGAAGGGTATTGGCGCAACGGACGAACTGTGGTCGCATGTCTATGCAGAGATGTTTGCTGTGTGGATGTTTGCTTATCTTGGGCTTGCACGTGCGCCGCGGATGCTCTTTGACATCTGGGAGGACTATGGCCACGAAGGTCCTGGACTGGATGGTCGCCTTGCGCTCTCCGTCGCTGCGGCCACTGCAGCAGCGGCGCTCGCGCTGTGGTGGGGAACGCGGCGCGGTTTGTCGCTGCGCACGATCATGGCAGCGGTTGGCTTACGTCGATTTGTTGCCATGGACATCGTGTGGGGCGTGGTGTGCTGGTCGATGGGCATCGCGCTGTTGATCGTTGGAGTGATGTTGGCCGTCGTGCTTTCGAACATCTTTGGTGATGGCCAGATGCGCGCCAGTCATCCAATTCAACAGATGGTGGAGGACTCGGGGGCAACTGGATTGTTCTTGACGTACATCCTGGCCTGCGTGTGCGCGCCCATTGGTGAAGAACTCTTCTTTCGAGGCGCGCTGTACCGGAATCTGCGGCAGTCATTCGGTCGCTGGGGCGCGGTGGGAAGCGTGGTCATTGCGATAGCGGTGAGTAGCGTGTTGTTTGCAGCGATTCATCCGCAGGGGTTGATCTTTATCCCAGTGCTTGCATCGCTTGCTATTGCGTTCTGCATCATGCGCGAATGGCGCGGGACGATCAATGCGTCGATCGTGGCGCACGCAATCAACAACGCGGTGGTGTTGACGCTGAATGTGTTGATGTTGCGCGGGTGAATGGGGCGGTTGGAGCGCAGTGGGCGCGGCCGGCGCAGTCGGCGCAGCGAGCGAGGCGGTTGCTTCGAGTGCGGTGATCGTTGTGATCGCTGCGCCGCCGTCGCTGCGGTCAGTCCTGCAGTTCGACGGTCCAGTACGCCTCGTCCAGGAATGCTTTCCAACTTTGGTACTTGGGGCTACCAAGTCGAAGCGTGATGGCTGGATTGCGGCGCGGCTTGATGGGCTCGCGGATGAGTTTCATGCGCGCCTGTGTTGGCGTGCGGCCGCCCTTGCGCGCGTTGCAACGGACGCAGGCGCACACCAAGTTGATCCATGAGTTCTCGCCACCCTGAACGCGCGGGACGACGTGATCGAGCGTGAGTTCTTTGGTGGAGAAATTCTTGCCGCAGTATTGGCACTGACTGTGATCGCGCGCATAGATATTGCGGCGATTGAGTTTGACTGGTTCGCGCGGCAGGCGGTCGTAGCCGAGCAAGCGAATGATCTTTGGGACCGCCAAGACCAAGCGCGGGGTGGTCACCCAGTCATGTTGTTCGTGTTCAAAGGAGCGTTGGAACTCTGCAACTTCAGACCATGAGTGCAGCGAGTAGCTGACATACGCCCCAGCTTCAACGCTGATGATTTCTGCGGAGCCCTTGCACAACATGGTGAATGCGCGTCGCGCATCGACAACGCGAACAGCGTTGTACAACTTGTTGATTACTAAGACGCGAGCATCAAGAACACTGGCACCAGCGGCGATCATCCGTGCCTCCTTGCGCGCCGGATCCTCCAGCGGGCACTGAAGTGTAGCGCGCCAGGCGCAGAAATTCTAAGGATTTATGCGCGCTGGCCCGCGGCGTGTCAGGCGCTGCGGCCCAGCCACTCCAGCGAGCCATTCAGCGCGGCGCCTTGCACCATGATGGGAGTGGATTCCGGCACATGCAGCGCCAGGAGTTCACGTATGTAAGCGCGTGGGAGGCGTCCGGAACCAAGGGGACATGGGGTCATCTGTTCAGGATCGGTTTCGTTGATGGTTGTGTCGCGGAGGATCACCACATCCGCGCGCGGACCGAAGGATGCGAAGAGCGACTGCATGTGGTCTTCAATATCCGTGAGCATCGATGGCTCAAGAAATGCGGCCGGGTCGAAGGCCAGCCCAAAGGGGCGATCGATGTCCGGCGAGTGGCGGACAATGTTGGGATCTTGCCCGGGAATCACCTGATCGCACCACCAGGTCAGCGCGCTGCGCGCATCGCTTAAGACGTGGCGCGCATGGGGGATCAGGACGAGGCGCTTGTGGTGGCGTTGCAGTTGCGGCGCCAGTTCTGCGCACAGGGCGCTGAGTGCGGTGGGGCCGCGCATCCAGTTGACGGGGTCAGAGGCGAACAGGGAATCGCCCAGTGTGCCGCTCCACGCAAAGACCCATGGTCCGGGGAGTTCGGCGTCCAAGAGCCAGGATCCATCGAGTGGATTGCCACCGACGAACGCTCCGCGGGGCGAGCCGGGCGCATTGAGTGGCATGGCGATCCAATCGCACGCAGGAGCGCTGGCGCCGAAGAGTGCGGCGAGTGCGCGTGCTTCGTGCATGGCGAGGATGGGATGTGCGGTGTGCATGGCGGGAGGGGGATCGTAGGGGGTAGCGGCGGCGGAGAGGAGAGAAGCGGAGAGAGAGGAGAGGAGCAGGGAGGGAGAGGAGCGCGCGGTGAGGGCAGGTTCCGATCGCTAGGATTGGGCCCATGCGCACCTGCACACTCAGCTCGGTCATCGTTCTTGTGTCGCTCGCTTCCCTGGTTGGATGCGCGAGTCCGCAGCCAACCTCTACCGCTGCACGCGTTGCTGGTATTGCGCCGCGCGGGGAGCAGTGTGGTCCGGATTGCTATCGAATTTTCAATGGCAAGGATCTTTCCGGATGGGTGAGCGTGAATTGCTTCAGTGACACGTTTGTTGCTCGCGACGGCATGTTGTTCTGCACGGGAAATCCCACAGGATTCATTCGCACGGATCGCATGTATGAAAATTACGTTCTGGACTTTGACTGGAAGCATGAGGCAAAGGAGGGCAATGCTGGCCTCTTTGTGTGGAGTGATCCGGTGCCAAGTTCCGCGCAGAACATGTTTCCGCGCGCGATTGAAGTGCAGATCATGTTGACACCGGATGTGAAAGACAAAGAGGGGCGGCTGCTTTACACCGGGCAGGGTGATGTGTTCAGCATTTGGGGATCAAAGATGACTCCGTTGCGGCCGCATCCTGCTGGATGGGAGCGAACGCTGCCGAGTGAGCGCGTCACCAAGGGCGCGGGCGAGTGGAATCATTACAAGGTGACTTGCAATCAGGGCAACATCACGGTTGAAATCAATGGACATGAGGTGAGCGGTGCGAAGGATGTTTCACCGCGCACGGGCTACATCTGTCTGGAGAGTGAAGGCAGCCCTATTTGGTTTAAGGATCTCTGCGTCAAGGAACTGCCTGCGGCGGTTCCAGCGCTTGCCGCGAAAGATGTGGTGATGGAAGGCACTGGTATGCGTCGACTCTTTGACGGCAAGACGCTCGCTGGATGGCGCGAGGAGTCTGGCGAAGAAGGGCACTGGACATTTGATGACGGCGCGGCCAAGTTTGATGGCAGGGGTGACTCTTTGTGGACGGCCGAGGAGTTTGCCGACTTTGAGTTGGTCGCCGATTGGCGCTGGACCAAGGCGCATCAGGGGAAGATGAAGCGGCCGATGATCGGTGTTGATGGCACCGAGGAGCGCGATGCGGCAGGGAATGTGAAAGAGGTGGAGGTTGAGGAGCGCGATAGTGGCATCTACTTGCGTGGTAACAGCAAGAGCCAAGTGAATATCTGGGGATGGCCGTGCGGCTCGGGCGAGGTGTTTGGTTACCGCACGGATCCGTCGATGCCGGCCGCGGTGCGCGCGGCATGCACGCCGAAGGTGTGTGCTGACAAGCCGATTGGCGAGTGGAATCGCATGGTGATCCGCATGGTTGGCGATCGACTCACGGTTGACCTGAATGGTCAGCGAGTCATTGACAACGCGCAGTTACCCGGCGTGCCTGCCAAGGGTGCGATTGCATTACAGAGTCACGGCTGCCCGATCGAGTTCGAGAACGTCTTCATACGCCCGTTGAAATAAATTCGTCCCGATCCTCCCGGACCATTTTATTGATTAAATTCGTCCCGGTCCTCCCGGACCATTTTGTTTTGTTAGCCCACGTACTCGCAGCGGCTGGTGCACGTCTCGTGAACCACTACTTGTGCAAGCATTGGTAGCTGCGGCTTTAAGCGATCCCAGATCCACTTGGCGATCATTTCGCTGGTTGGGTTTTCGAGGCCCTTGATTTCATTGAGGCAGTAGTGATCGAGCTGTGATTCGATCGGGCTGGTCACTGCCTTGATATCTCCGTAATCAACTAGGTAGCCCTTGGCTGGGTCTAGCTCGCCTGCCACCACAATGTCCACCTTGAAACTGTGGCCGTGCATGCGCCGGCACTTGTGCCCCTCCGGGAAGGTGGGGAGCCAGTGGGCGGCCTCGAAGGTGAAACTCTTGATCAGGCGGACGTGCATGGAAGAGGCGAGTGTATGGGTAAATGAAAGACCCGCGGCGTGAACCGCGGGCCTTTGGATATGTGAAACTGCGAGTCAGGAACGAATTTACTCGCTGGCAGCGGCTGCGCCGGTGGTGTGCTTCAGGCCGCGGCGCTGGTCGCGGAGACGACGGGCCTTGCCGAAGCGCTCGCGCAGGAAGTAGAGCTTCGCGCGTCGGGCATCGCCACGACGAACGATCTCAAGCTTTGCCAAACGCGGCGAATGCAACGGGAACATGCGCTCCACGCCCTCGTTGGCAACGATGCGTCGCACGGTGATCATGGTGTGGATGCCGCGACCGGTTTCGGCGAGCAACACGCCCTGGAAGACCTGGATGCGCTCCTTGTCTCCTTCGATGATCCGGTAGTGCACATCAACGGTGTCGCCGATGCGGTAGTTCGGGATTTCCTTCGGGTTCTTCAGCTGGTCAGCAACGACGCTCTCGATGATCTTGGTGCGGTCCATGTGTCTGTCGACCTTGGTAGGTCGTTCCTTTCTTTCCGGACTTCCGTCCGGTGTTCCGTCTTCAGCCCTGCGCTTCATTAGGCAGGCCACCGTCGACAGGCTTCGACATGGGACGGGGAATTCCGCCCAGGGGTCGTTCCAGAAGATCGGGCCGACGCTCGCGCGTCCGCTCCACCATCTGGCTGTGCCTCCAACGCTCAATCGCGGCGTGGTCGCCGTTCAAGAGCACCTCGGGCACACTGCGACCACGCCATTCGCGCGGTCGCGTGTAGTGCGGGCAGTCGAGGAGGGAACGTCCCGCCTCGTCAAGACGACTGAAGGAATCTTCAGCCGCAGACTGCTCGTGGCCAAGAACTCCGGGAAGGAGTCTGACCACCGCGTCGATCAGCATCATGGCGGGGATCTCTCCACCGCTCAAGACAAAGTCGCCGACGCTCACTTCAAGCGGAGCCATTTCCAATACGGCTCGCTCGTCAATACCTTCGTAATGCCCCGCGATTAACAACAATCGCGGCTGCTTTGCAAACCATTCGACACGGGGCTGCGTCAAACGCTCACCCTGTGGCGTGAGCAGCACGCGGCATGCTGCTCGTTCATCCATCTTCTCGACCGCCTCGACCGCGTCGACGAGGGGTTGGCACATCATGACCATGCCGGGTCCGCCCCCGAAGGGACGATCATCAACCTTGCGGTGCTTGTCCGTGCTCCACGCGCGAAGATCGTGCGTGTGGAACTCAGCAAGACCGGCAGCAGCAGCTCGCCCAGGAATGCTTGTTCCGAGTACCGGCGCAAACATGTCTGGAAAGAGAGTGAAGACGTCGATTCGCACGAGATCTCACCCTTCGAGCAGCAGGCTGCTCATTACTTCTTCGCCGGCTCTGGCTTCGGTCCACGAACCATCGGCAGGCCCTTCTTGGCGCGGATGGCGTCGGCCTTGGCACGACCCTTGGCATGAACGACTGAGAGCACCTTATCGCTCACAGAGCCGCCCGCCTTGCGGATCAAGCTGACTGCAGTGTCGGATGGCTGTGCGCCAACGGACAACCAGTGTTGAATGCGGTCCATCTTCAGGTGGATCTGCTTGCCGTCTTTACCTTGGGGCTCGTACCAGCCGAGCTCCTCGATCACCATGCCGTCGCGCGGGGCGCGCTTATCCATGGCGGAGAGGCGGAAGAACGGATGATGGGCGCGGCCCATCTTCTTGAGACGAAGGACGACCATTGTCGTGACCTTTCGGGAAGCGTCCGCGTCGGTCGTGTGCGCAGCACTGTGCTGCGTACGCGCCGGGTGCATCGTTGGGCAGGCCGTCTCGGCCCGATGTGCGATGCGCCTTCGGCAGGCGGTTTGCGAGAATCGAGGAGGGTAGCGGAAATCCCGGGCAAACTCAATTGCCGGGTGGCATGGTCTCGGCGGCGGAGTTATCCGGCTCTTCTGCGTCTTCAGGGAATGAATCAGACGCCGATCCAGTTCCCGGGCCGATCAGTCGATCCTCCACCCAGTTCACGTAGGTCGAAGCGGCCGTTCCGGCGGTGCGCTGCAGCGGATCATCGATGACCCTAAAGAAGAAGAACAGCACCACCAGCATTCCGTACATGCGCACGGCAGGCGTGTTGTAGAAGCGATCAAGCGCGGGATGCGCGCCGGCGAGGATTGCGCTGCCATCCAGGGGTGGAATCGGAAGGAGATTGAACGCGCCGAGTAAGAGGTTGATGAATCCACCCCAGAATAGAAATTGCTCGACGTTGGCCGCGATGTGTGTAGCAACAGTGATTCGTCCGCTGGTAACCGCCCATACCCACGCACCGGCAGCAGTGAGCGTGATGAATGCCAGTAGCAAATTCATGGCTGGTCCGGCCGCTGCAACTAATACGCGGCCGCGACGTTCGTGGCGGAATCGACGTGGATTGATCGGCATCAGTCCCCAAGCAATCCCGAGAATCACAAAGAAGAAAAGCGACATGCGGCCCATGTGCACGATGGGGTTCATGGTCATGTGACCCATCTCGCGCGGCGTATTGTCACCATTGGCGATTGCTGCCCAGCCGTGTGCAAGTTCATGCAGCACGATGGAGAAGATCACCCAGAACGCCCAGCTAAAGAGCACGACGAGGCCGTAGCTTTCATATAAAGAGTGGACCCACCAATTCATGGGTGACAGGGTACACGCGTGGGGTAGGTGCGCATGTTTCAGATATTGCGCGACGAATGGCGGCTTTCGCGGAGGCGCTTGCGCCGTCCGCAGACTTGATCGTTATGGCGCGATATTTCCGTACACCGGTGCGCCCGCCGCGATGGTTGCCATGATTCGCGGCAACGTGTCTGCCCAATGACATGCGAATGGATCGTCAGTAAACACGCAGAAATCCGCGTGGCAGCCCGGAGCAATGCGGCCAAGTGCGGGCGCGCGCAGTGCGTCGGCCGCGCCGGAGGTATAGGCGCGCAGGCATTCTTCCACGGTGAGATTCTGGTCGGTGCGGCATGGCGTGCCGTCAAGGTCAAGACCAGTCACTGCCGCGCGGATTCCGAGGCGTGGATCGCAGCTCACGATCGGCCAATCGCTTCCGAAGGCGAGGCGCGCGCCGGCCGTGAGCAGATCGCGGAATCGGAAGAAGGTGTGCATTCGATCGTTGCCCAAGCGTGCCGGTGCGACGCGGGCATCATCCGCTTTGTGGAGCGGCTGCATGCTGGCAATGCGGCCATGCATCCGTGCAAGTTCCGCATCGTCCATGGTTTGGCAATGTTCGAAGCGCGCGATACGTGCGTGATCTTCTGGAGCGATGGCGTCAAGTGCGACGCGGAGCGCTTCATCACCGATGGCGTGGACGCTTGGCGAGAACCCATGGGCGATGACGGTGCGCGCCCACGTTCGTAAGCGATCGGGATCCTCCGCTGCAAATTCAACAAGCATGCCACGATTGGTTGCATCGTCCGCGTACGGCGCAATCATGCGCGCGGTGCGACTGCCGAGCGTGCCATCAATGAAACTCTTCCAGCCAGCGATGGCCAGGAGTTCGTCGTTTGCAAAGGCGCGGCCCCACGCGAAATCAACAGGCCACTCGCGATCGAGAATGGTGGCGATGACGCGCACCGTGCATGCTGCGCGTGTGTGGGTTCGGAGATGTTCGTGCGTATCACGAAGATCGGACTCGTATTCCATGCTGCCAACGGCGGTGATTCCGAAGGAGTTGCAGTGTTGGAACGTGGCGAGCAGTGCGGCGCGTCGGTCTTCAACAGTCGGAATCGGAACGCGCGGATTGACCAAGCGCCACGCGGCTTGTTCAAGAAGTAGACCAGTGGCAGCGCCCGTGGAATCGCGGACGATTTCGCCACCGGCGGGACATGGCTCGGCGCCGATGAGCGCGAGTACGGCATCGTTGACAACGCATGCATGTTGATCCATGCGGTAGGCAATGCACGGCGTGTTGCCGGCGCCGCGCAGCCATGCGCGCGTTGGTCGTTCGCCGCCCCAGTGTGATTCGTTCCAACCGAAAGCGCGGAGCCAGCGGCCGGGGGCGAGTGTGCGGGCAGCGTGTTCGATGCGCGACTCAAACTCCGCGCGGGAATGCACGGTGCTGAGATCAAGTTGGTTGAGTGTTTGCCCGCCCAGCGAAAGATGAATGTGCGCGTCGATGAGTCCGGGCGTGACCACGGCGGTGGCGGGCAGGGTGATGGTGGGGAGATCGGGGCGTGGCGGCGCGTCGACGGCGGTGATGCGGCCATCAGCGATGTCCACGCTGGCAGCCCATGGATTCATGGGATCTGCGGTCCAAAAACGTGCGCCGGTGAGGCGAACACGTGCGGGCAGCGTGGGGCTTGCGTGGAGCATGAGGCGCGCGCCTATCCTATAAACCATGAAGCAAAGTTGCAGCAACGGATCGTGCGGATGCGGGTCAAGTATGCTGGTCACTACCTTCGCGAAAGTTGTTGGTGGTGCGTTGGTGGTGGTGGCAGTGGCCGCGGTGGTATTTGCCGTGATGTCTGGGTGTGAGAAGGCGCCCGCATCGAAGGGTCCGACGCCGGTGACGGTAAAGCCAGGAAGCGGCGCGGCGAGTGCGGTGGTTGCACCGACGTCTGCACCGACGTCTGCACCGATGTCTGCACTTGGGCCGGCAACCGCAACGGCTGCACCGGCACAAGTTGCCGCAGCGGCTCCTGCGACAGGTGCAGGAGCAGCAGCTGCTGCGGCGACGCAAGCGGGTGGATATGCAGTGAGTGGTCCTGATGGTGACCAAACCAAGATCGAAGTTGGTGGCCTGACCATGCCGAAGCCGGTGACGTGGGTATGGACAGCGCCAGCAATGCAGTTCCGCGCGTTGCAATATGCGGTACCGGCACTCGGCGTGAACGCGCCCGCGGCGGAGTTGGTGTTCAGCGTGTTCCTCGCCGGTGATGGTGGACCGGTCGATGCGAACCTCGATCGTTGGTCGAATCAGTTCCGTGCTGGGAATGCAGCTGCGGAGTCGAAGCGTTCACAGTCCACCGTCAATGGCATGCAAGTTTCGCGCGTGGAAAGTGTGGGCGACTACATGGGCATGGGTGCAGCGGCGCCGCGTCCCGGCTACATGCAACTCGGCGCGATCGTGCAGGCTCCAGGCCGAACGGTGTTCATGAAAGTGGTGGGGCCGCAAGCCACGGTGGAATCAAACCGCGCTGCGTTCGAAGCGATGATTGCTGGGATGCACTAACTCTGCTCTTGGCATTCTTCCCCGTCAATCTGCGCCAGGATGATGCATCACGAAGGAGTTAGGCGCAGCCTGGCTCACGCGCACGGACCTTCTCAACGAGACTGGTGATGTCGCGCAGGAGTCCATCGGCAACATCGTAAATCCAGCCGTGCACGCGCACCTCTTGGCCTTGATCGCGCAGCGCAATGATCACCGGTGATTCTTGCACGTGCACCACTTGTACCGCGACATTGAGTTCGCACAGTCGACGTGATCGTGCATCGGGGTCGTCGATCGTTTCAAGTTCCTCGCGATAGAACTTGGCGATGTCGCGCACGTGCCGCAGCCAATGATCAACGATGCGATCTTGCGGCGGTTGCAGTGCGGCCGCGATGCCGCCGCAGCCGTAGTGGCCGCAGACGATGATGTCGGAGACGCCCAGAACGCGCGTGGCGAATTCGATGGTGGAGATGGCGTTGAGATCACTGTGCACCACAAGATTGGCAACATTGCGGTGCACAAAGACCTCACCCGGAGGTAGGTCAATGATCTCGTTGGCTGGCACACGGCTGTCGGAGCAACCGATCCAGAGGTAGCGCGGGCGCTGCTGGGCACGCAGGCGATGGAAGAACCCCGGGCGTTCCTGTTCCATGCGCGCAGCCCATGCGCGATTCTGTTGCAGCAGTTTGGAGAGATCGGTCACGGCGCGGATCCTAGACTCGGCGGTTCTTAGGCGTTCCTAGAAAGTACAAAGCACAACATTTGTCAGTAAATCACGCACTTTCCGCGCACGTGCCGCTGTGTTCCTAGAATCCGGAGTATGCATGACTATCCCACTTCTTGCCGGTACTACGCGGCGGCGATGCAGACCTCTTTACCGGCCTTGAAGAAGCGTGAAGACGTGCCGGCGCGGGTGGACCAACTTGTGAAGATGGCGGAAGGGACGCTCGCCGGGTACGCGCCGTTCCATGATGTAAGACTCTTCGTATTCCCGGAGTTTGCGCATTGCGCACCGATGTACACCACAGTGAAGGAATTGCTTGAGCACACGGCACTCCGGCCAGAGGATGTGATCGCTCCGTACCTTCGCTTCTGCAAGCAGAATGGCGTGTATGTGCAGACCGGTAGTTTCATTGAGCAAGATCCGAAGTATCCGGGAGCGGTGTTCAATGCGACGCTGCTCATTGGGCCGGATGGTGTGCTGAGCAAGTATCGCAAAGTGAACCCCTGGATTCCGTGGGAGGTGCATGCAAGTCCGCATGACATTCCTGGATATTCAGAGCCGCTCTTTCCGGTGGTGGACACGGAGATCGGCAAACTTGGGTGCGCCATTTGCTACGACTGGCTGTTTCCTGAAGCAATTCGGCAGTTAACTGCGAACGGCGCTGAGGTATTGATTCGCGTGAGTGCGTATATGGATCCATGGGGCGCGCAGGCGCCGATGGATTGGTGGACGCTCTTCAATCGCGCGCGCGCCGTGGAGAACACCGCGTACGTGGTGGCAGCGAATCAAGCTGCGAATGTCCCCGACTATCCGCCGTTCAGCTGGCCGGGTGGAAGCATGGTGGTTGATTTCGACGGTCGCATTCTTGCGCAGGCGGAGCCCGGCCCGTTCACGAAGGTGGTGGTAGCGCCCATTGATATCGGTGCACTGCGCGCTGAGAGGATGCGTCGACGCGGCCATGACATGATGGGTCATCTGCGCACCGAGGCGTATACGTACTTACAGAAGCCGGGCTTCCCGCGCGCGGGCAGTGGCGATGTCAGTATCGAGTCGATCGACGCGCGGATTGCGAAGGAGAAGGCGAAGAAGGGGTGATGGCGGTGAGCGCCGGATCGTGATGAGTGCGTGCGCAGTTCGATTGAATTCGACCAGCGATTTCAGTGTGCAACAAGCTGCGGTTGTCAAAACAGTTAAGCAATGCAAACGCCCCGGGCAGATGACCGGGGCGTTTGCGTTGTTATGCAATGTGTGATCAGCCCTTACTGATTTCGTTCCAGTTGACGATGTCCCAGAAGGCCTTCAAGTATTCGGCGCGGCGGTTCTGGTAGTTCAGATAATACGCGTGCTCCCAGACGTCGATGCCGAAGAGCGGCGTGCCGGTGACTTCGGCAATGCCTTCCATCAGCGGGTTGTCTTGGTTCGGCGTGCTGCTGATCACCAATGAGCCGTCCGCCTTGCGAACCAACCACGCCCAGCCGCTGCCGAAGCGCTTCATGCCCGCGTCAGCAAACTGCGTCTTAAAGTTGTCCATGCTGCCGAAACTCTTGTCGATCTCCGCCGCGAGCGCTGCACTCGGCGCGCCGCCCTGACCCTTTGGGGCCATCCACTTCCAGTACATCGAGTGGTTCCAATGACCGCCGCCGTTATTGCGGACGGCAGCCTTCACGGCGTCCGGTGCATCCTTGGTCTTGCGGCAGATTTCGTCGATCGACATCGCCGCCCACGGCGTTCCATCGATGGCCTTGTTGAGATTGTCAACATAGGCTTGATGGTGCTTGGTGCGATGGATGTTCATCGTCTTGGCATCAATAGTTGGTTCGAGGGCGTTCTCAGCGTACGGAAGTTCTGGCAATGTGAATGGCATCTTCTTCTCCTTGGATGCGTTGGGGGTTGACTGAAAGACGGTGGCGGCGCTGGCGGATCCCGCAGTAACGGCTGCCGCGGCAATTCCGATCGACGCAGCAATGAAATTGCGGCGGTCAGAATTGTTTGGCGCGGAGCCGGCGGGCTGATCAGCGTTTGCCATGGGAGGTGAAGGATAGCCACGCTGCTACGCTTTGGGGATGAAATCGGTCGCGCGTGTCATGGATGCCAACGCCAATCGTGCGCGCGAGGCGCTGCGCGTACTGGAAGACGCCGCACGGTTTGTGTTGGACGACACCGCCCTGTGCACACAGTTCAAAGAAATTCGCCACGGTTTGCAGGGGGCGCTGTCAGTTCTGCCGACCGGCTGGCTTGAGGCGAACCGTGACGCCGCGCACGATGTTGGAACGGTCATCGCCGGCGAGCATGAATCCGCGCGTTCAAGCCACCACCATGTGACTGCCGCCGCCGGCAAGCGTCTCGGCGAAGCGCTGCGCTCTCTTGAAGAATGCATGAAGACGATCGATCCGGTCGCAGCGGGCATGCTGGAGCAGTTGCGCTACCGCGCATACGACGCCGAACGCGACCTACTGATGCGCATGGGAAGCGCCGCGCGTCGGCAGTGGCGCGTGTGCGTCTTACTCACCGAATCGCTGTGCGTTCACCCGTGGCGGGAAGTACTCGCCGCGGTGATCGCCGGCGGAGCTGATTGCATTCAAGTGCGCGAGAAGGATATGCAGGGGCATGAACTTGCGGAACGTGTGCGCATGGTGATTGCGGCCGCACGCCCCGCGGGTGTGAGCGTGGTTGTCAATGATCGTGCAGACATTGCGCTCGCGTGCGGCGCGGATGGCGTTCATGTCGGCCAGGGCGATATGTCCATCGCCGATGTTCGGCGCATGGCGGGGACGTCGCTTTTGGTTGGTGTCAGTACGCATTCCATGATCGAAGCGCGCGCCGCGCGTGATGCCGGCGCCGACGTCTGTGGCGTCGGTGCAATGTTTGCTACCAGCGTGAAGCCAGCGATCGCTCCGAGCGGGACGAACTATTTGCGCGCGTACCTCGCCGAGTGCGCGCGGGTTCCACACTTGGCGATCGGTGGAATTACGCCTGCAAATATTGGTGAATTACAAGCGGCTGGTTGCCAAGGCGTGGCGGTCAGTTCGGTGGTGTGCGGCGCACAAGATCCTGCAGGTGTCGTGCGGTCACTGCGCGATGTGCTTGTTGGAGCCGACGCGTCATGATCAATGCCGGCACAGAGGGTGGTGCGGGCGCAAGTATTCCAGCTCATTCCAGAGCAGCTGCAGCAGCGCAGCCCCACGTCACCGATCTGCGATTCACGCTGCTCGGTACGGGCACCAGTTCCGGCATCCCGGTGATCGCCTGCGATTGTGCCACATGCACCAGCACTGATCCGCGCGACCGCCGAACGCGTGTCGGCGCGATGCTTGAGTTCACCGATCCCACGGGCGCGCCACGCGTCATCCTGATCGACTGTCCACCGGATCATCGCGAGCACGCACTGCGGCACCGCATTCGGCGTGTTGATGCGATCCTCTTTACGCACTCGCATGTTGATCATGTCTTTGGACTTGATGATGCGCGTCTCTACAACGTCACCATGAAAGCGCCGATCAATCTGTACGCGGAGCGCACGGTGATCGACGAATTGACGCGTATTTATGATCACATCTTTCGCCCACACCGCAATGTCAACAAGAGCTTTGTTGCCGATGTGGTAACGGCGGTGGTGGAGCCTGGTCGCGCGGTGCATCTCTTTGGAATCGATGCCACGCC
>CALQCP020000025.1 GCA_943329105.2 Chitinophaga pinensis
CCACTACCGACCCGGGCGTTGCTGGCGGCAACCTCCGCAGCAGTCGTCGTGTACTTCGGCGTCATCGGCTTCTGCGTTTGCGGATCAAACGCATGCCAAGCGCGGATCGCCGGCGAAAGCATGCGCTCCTTCTCAGCCGCAGGAAGATCATTCCCATACAGCGCAAGACGAGTGACGCCCCCATCGGGGTACATGCGCACGCGGATCCGCTGAAACTGAGCGACACCCGAAATGGACTCCACCGCGTGTGCGCCGTGTCCAAAGAGTTGCATCGGCGCCACAATCGCCTGCCACTCCCCGCGCGCTGCATCCCAACCGTCGATCTCAAGTGCCTCGGCATGATTCCCAAGATGAAACTGCGTCGACACCGCAACACAACTGACCGCCGTAGCGCGTTGCATTTCAAAGATCATCCAATCAAACGGTTCCGGATTGTGCCGAACCGTCTCCCAACTATCCATGATCTTGCCCTGACGCCCAAAGAGCTTGGGATCGAAAGTAGGCAGATACGGCGACAGCACATTCTCCGCACGCGCAAATCGCTGGTTTGAAACCGCTTCGACACGCGCGCCGACTACATGATTGAAGGTGGCGAGCGGATCACGCGGCCCGTGCGCACCGATCTCCTCCGGCAGATCTGCTGCAAACGCTGCGAACACCAATTCTCGGTAGCCCGCGTTGACACGCTGTTCCAGTGGAATGCCGCCGAATGCCAAATCACTCCGAAATTGGCTCGTATCCACGCCGCGCATTCCCATGTGCCGCAGAATGATCTGCGCTGCCTCTGCAACGAACAACATGCCCGCATGCTCCCCGTTGCACAACACCACGAAGCCGTTCCCAGCGTCTGGACCCGCGTAACAATGGACGAACAGCGCGCGGAATCCGTCATTTGCGCCTTGGTGTATCGCTAGACGATTCGGTCCCGCTTCGGCCGTGAAGATGCCAAGACCCATGTTGCATCCCATAAATTCACGACATCCCCTGTCGGATCCATGCAACATCCGCACCGCCGTCTCATGCGAAATCGGTCCGCATCCATTGATGCTCTGATACGCGTTGCCCAGTGCCATCAGGAACCGCGCGACGTCAGCGGCTGACGCCACTGCCCCAGCAGCGATTGCGGGAAACACCTTGCGCGTGCCAACGACTGGTTCTCCAGAATCAAGAAATCCAGTCGCGCACTCCGAGCCAACCAATGCATCCTCACGGAACGTACATCCGTCCATTCCAAGCTCACGCAAGAACGCATCCATCTGAACATGAACGGGCGCACCTCCCATGCACTCGATGAGGTGCTGAAGTACCAAGAATCCACCGCCCGAATACTGGAACCGCGTTCCCGGCGCATTCACAACGCCCACTGGCTCGTACCCATATCGCTCGTTGCCATTTAGCAGCTCTACGATCGGCGGAAATGCCTGGTTTGCAGGCACGCCATTCACATAATGCATGTTCAAGCCCTGGTGCGACATCAGGTGCGCCACCGTGACTTGATCCGCCCATTCTGGATGCGCTGCCTGGAGAGACCGGACTCGAAACTTCGAACCGGCCTTGGCAAGGAGCGCGTTCACGCTTGCAGAAATCGGAACGCCCGCCTTACGGAGTTGCTCCAGCACGAAGCACGTACCGATGCTCTTACTGAGCGACGCAATCTCAAATCCTGTCTGCGGAGTGACTGCATGGAGCGCATCACGATGCCCACACTGCAGCGACTGCAGATGATTCCCCGGGGAAGCGATACATACCGATGCACCCTTCACCCCGTGTCGCGCAAGCGCAGCGGCGATCTCATCAAACACTGTATCCACCGGCTGCGCGAACAATCGACCCTTGGTGATCTGCCAAAGCGCTTCGCGCGCATGCTCCAGCTCCACTTCATGCGAATGTTCGGCCCGAGTTCGCAGCGCCTCCAGCAGTTCCGTTCCAGTACGCCCCTTAGCAGCCACCAGAAACTTGAAACCGAACCGCTCTCGATATCGACTGCCGAGTACGCGAAGTTCCTGCGTAACTTCGGCGGCGCCTCCCAATACCTTCGCCTGCTCCTGCGCGGCCGTCGCGTCGAGCGTCCGAGCAGCCTCGCCAATATCACCGTGAAAGTGCGCTGCCTCATTGATCTCATCGATGTCAAAGCTGCGGACTAACCGCTCTGCCTTGCCAAGATCCAACACCGGATCCAGCGCCATTTGCTCAGCAAATCGCCGACTTCCACACGCCGAGAAGAACGCGTGCAGTCGCGCCAACCGCTTCGGAATCGCATACTTCTTTGGCTCCACGGCCTGCAGCGCCGCCCACGGATCATCCTGCGTTCGGATCGCATCAAGCGTGAACGGCAGCAGCAGTTCAGTCGCGAATTCCACCGGCGACTCGCTGCCCATCAGCTGCAACATCAGATTCATAGCTACCGGATACCACTTCCGCGTGCGATCGTCCCACTTCACCTGCACGATCTTGCGCTGATCCGAAAGATCCTTCCGAATGAAATGCATTTCCTCGTGTGCAATACGAATGAAGTCTGCGTATGAGAAGCGTCCGTGATGCAGTTCGTGCCAAACTTCCCACCGCGATCGCTCCGCAGTTGCCAAGTCATCCATCACACGCACCGGAACACCATCGATAGTCGCCGGAAGCGCGACGCAACCATTGCCGCTCAGCCAGTCAGTGAGGTACTGCAGCGCTTGGAAGATGTTGTAATGAATCTCCTCCGGATCATTGTTGGCAACGAAACCTGCCGTGTTCCGATCCGCTACAAGCAACGAACGCGGATACAACGGATCGTTCCGATCCAGGCCGCGCACATCTGGACCATGGATGAAATCCAGCACCTCGCGTTGGTGTTCCGGCAAGAGAAGCGCTGTGACAAGCGCGTCCAGGGGCGCGCCGTTTCCCTGCTGTGCCCGCTTCCATGCCTCCACCAGTGCCAACCCCAAACGTACGAAATCCGGATGCGCTACCCAGAACCCCGAGAGATCACGCTTCATCTGCGTGATGACATCCTTGATGAATCCCTTGATGGCTACCTGAAATGATGCGCCACGAATATCGCCATCGGCAGGCAGAACGCCGTACATACCACCAACTTTGATGCCGCCACGCGAACCAACCACCTGCGCAAGGAGATCATGCGACGCCTTGATGTAATTGATCACAATGCCTGGATCTGCCTTCACGGGAATCCGATAGTTGCCGTCATTCTTCATCAGACGCGCCGTCGACGCAAGGAAGTCATGCCACCCGAGCGACGCGCCAGCGAAGTACGGATACAGCGCATCCATGATCTCATTCACACGGAACATCGCGCGTGGATTCTCCAACACAATGAGCAGTCGAATGGTGCCGATTCGGTACTCCGGATGTCGGGCCGCAATCAACCGCTCCGCACGCTCAAGCATGACGCGAATGTACGCAGCCTCTTCCTCTGTCTCCAACTTTGGAACATAGAAGGCCAATGCCTGCGGATTGTTCCAGTTGGCAAAGAGGTGCAAGGCAAAGTCGTAGAGATGGAGCGGAAGCGGATTACCGTGCAGGAACAGAAACGGGCACGGCAATGCCAAACCCGGAAACCGCTTGACCGGCACGGATCGATGCGACGCGGCCAGCCGGTACTCCTTGCCAGAGCGCGGATCGTCATAGGAAATCGTTCCCTGCAAACAGCCAGTCAGATTCTCCCCAGCCGATACCAGATCACCGCGCAACGGCGTCTTGGAATCCTCGTCGTCGGCGCCCCACTTGGCGGAACCTGAAAAATCCTTCAGTAGTTCTGCCACGATCCCCGGTTCGCCAGGAAGTGTTCGATGAAATGCATTCATCGCATTGATGGAAAGTTTCGCATCGTCCGGCGGACCAAACAGTGTCACATGACTTCCCTGCAAGAACTCCGGAATCGGCGCAATCGGCTTGCCGCCGCCTGGCGTGCAGTACTGACTGTTGCGCGGACCAACCACCACGCGACCTTCCGCATCTTCCTGCCCAATGACGGTGCGATACCCCGGATCGCTGAAATCAACATCCAGTGCAGCATTGAGTTCGAAGCAAGCACGCGTTCGTTCGTCAATAAAGGCACGATCCGCCACGCGCTGCTTCAATACCGCAGCAAGATCCGGCTTTACCGCTTCGTACAAGTCACACAGAAATCGCAGTGATTCGTGGCTTTCAAGGCCACCCCCTACGCCCAATTGCATCAGACCTGCCACCTCGGCAACGGGAACCATCTGCGACTCAAGGTGACTGATCAACTCCGCGGAGATGTAGTCGCGATAAGGGGGAATCTCCGCCAACGCCACCACTCCTCGTCGGGTCATCCTTGCACGATACCCGTGACGCCACAGTCATCACGGACTGCGCCCACAGTCGGAAGCAAGTTCAGGCGCAATATTGACCAATGCCGCAATCTGCTTTAGCCTCACGGCGTGACACCTACCGCAGACCTTGGCCTTTCAACCCACGTCCTGAACACGTCGAATGGCCTACCGGCGGAAGGCATGCTGATCCGCCTCGAAATCCTCGAGGGAACCACATGGCGCGAGGCGAGTACGGCACGCACCGATACGGATGGTCGTGCTCGAGAACTCTCTCCGAGCGCACTCCGTACTGGGGACTATCGGCTGACCTTCGCAACCGGCGCATGGTTCGCCGCACGAGACGTGGAATGCTTCTTTCCCACAGTCACTATTGAGTTCCGAGTCTCCGATCCGAAACGCCACCACCACGTACCGCTCCTGCTGAGCCCGTTCGGATACTCAACGTATCGAGGAAGTTAAATCATGGCAATCATTCTTGGCGAAAATCGATATGGCAAGGCGGAGAACCGGGTGTTCCGGGTTACCCGTACCGGCGACATTCATGAGGTACTTGATCTCAATGTCTCGGTGCAACTCAGCGGTGACTTTGACGACACACACACCGTCGGTGACAATGCAAATATTCTTCCGACTGATACGCAGAAGAACACCGTCTTCGCGCTCTCGCATCTGCACGGCGCAATGGAACCGGAAGCATTTGGCTTAATCATTGCGCGCCACTTCATCGCCTCACAACCGCACATCACCAAGGCTGAAGTCCGCCTTGAGAAGTTCCAATGGGATCGGATTGTTTCGAAAGGCTCTCCGCACCCACATGCCTTTCAACGCAACGGTTCAATGACGCGCACTGCCACTGTGCTGATATGCCGCAATGCAGAAAGCACCCGCGAATTCGTCGTGTCTGGACTTGAAAATCTGGTTGTACTCAAGACAACCGGTAGCGAATTCACCGGTTATTTACGCGACCAATACACCACTCTCGCGGAGACCACTGACCGAATCATGGCCACGCAAGTCTCCGCACGCTGGCGCATTGCCGCGACGGATGCCCCGACACTTGACGGCATGAACTGGGCAAAGATCTTTCGCGAATCGCTCGACGCCATGCTCACCGCATTCGCCGAACACCACAGCCTTTCACTACAGCAGACGCTGTTCACCATGGGCGAGTGCGTCCTCTCCGATGCACCGGCTATCGCGGCGATCCGGATATCGCTCCCCAACAAACATCACTTTGCGGTGGACCTCACGCCGTTCGGCCGTGAAAATCGCAACGAAGTCTTCATTGCAGCAGATCGCCCATACGGCCTCATCGAGGCGGTCATTGAACGCGACGACACGCCACCGATGACGGATGGGTGGCCATCATGGTGATACATAGCGCCCCCCCGCTGCGCACCAAACTAAATCAGCGATCCCCGCGACGATAATCCAAACTCGGTCGCCGATGACTTCGCGCCTCAAGCTCCGGCGTGCGCCAGCAACCAACCCACCGATTCGGCCGCACCTCAACCAGTACGTGTTCATCGCGGCCCGGCGCGCCTTCCGGGCGAACCCCGGCTGGCATATCAGGCCACCACGGAATCACACCAGGAATCTTGCGGAATTCAGCTGGATCGTGCGTGACATCCTTAATAGTCACCAAGCGCTCGCGCGTGTCGCGCAACATCGGAATTGAGCGGAACAAACCGCGCGTATACGGATGCAGCGGCTCGTCAAAGAGTTCAAACACGTTGGCGTACTCCACCACGCGACCTGCATACATCACACACACAACATCGGCGTTCTCAGCCACTACGCCCAAATTGTGCGTAATAAGCATGATGCCCATGTCACGCGTGCGCTGCAGTTCACGAAGCAATTCCAGAATCTGTGCCTGAATGGTCACATCAAGCGCAGTGGTCGGCTCGTCAGCAAGCAACACCTTTGGTCGGCACGCAAGCGCCATGGCAATCATCACGCGCTGACGCATACCGCCGGAGAATTGATGCGGATACATCGCCAGCCGTTCTTCCGGCTTCTTGATGCCAACATCTTTCATCGCCTGCACGGCAATCCGCTTCGCTTCGTCCGGTCCAACCTTCTGATGCAAGAAGATCGCTTCCATCAACTGATCCCCAATGCTGTACACCGGGTTCAGGCTGGTCATTGGCTCTTGGAAGATCATGGCAATCTTGCCGCCACGAATCGAGAGCATCTCCTCTTCGCTCAAGCTAACAATGTCACGCCCTTCAAACAGAATGCTGCCGCGGTCAAACCGTCCCGGCGGGCGGGCGATCAACTGCATGGTGCTCATGGCAGTCACGCTCTTGCCGCAACCCGACTCACCAACAACTGCCAGCGTTTGCTGCGGGAAAAGCGTCATATTGACGCCATTCACTGCCTGAATACGCGGCCCACCCGAGGAATTGTCAAAGCTGACCGCTAGATCCGCAACCTGCAACACCGGAGTTGCAAGGCGCTCCGCGCTGCCAGTGCCGGCACTCATGGCGCGCACCGCGTCTTGCGTGGATTGATCGTGTGATGTCTTGACTGCAGATGGGCTCATCAGTGTGCTGCCTTCCGTAGCTTCGGGTCAATGGCGTCGCGCATCGCTTCGCCGAGCATGTTGTAACTCAATACTGAAAGGAAGATCGCTATTCCAGGGAACACCGCTAACCACCACACAAATGTTCCCGTGGCGGCGGTTGCACTCGAAAGCAACTTGCCCCACGAAGCCTGACCATCCGGCCCAAGGCCAAGATAGGAAAGCGTCGCTTCAATGGAAATGGCAGCGGCAATTGCAAAGCTGGCGTCGACCAACACCGGGGTCACGCCGTTCGGCAACATGTGTCGGAACAGAATGGCGCGCAGCGGCAATCCGGTTGCCTTGGCCGCCTGCACAAAGTCTTGATTGCGCAACTTCATGAACTCGGCGCGCGTGAATCGCGCCGCGCCTGTCCAACTGAAGCAGCCAATGATCGCCATCATCACGTAGGTATCGCGCGGCAATACGCCAGCAGCAACGATCAAGAGAAAGAGCACTGGCACCGCCATGAAGATCTCAACGATCCGGAAGAGAATCATGTCCACCTTCCCACCGAAGTAACCCATGATGGCACCCATCGTCACGCCGATGACTACTGAAATACCGGTAGAAACAAGCCCAATGGAGATAGAAAGCCGGCACGCCCACAACATTTGCGAAAGAACATCTCCGCCCAAAGCGTCGGTGCCAAGCAGCACGCGGCGCTCACCAAAGGACGTCCCCTTGAACTGCGCCAGTCGATCCACATCAGCGACGCGCTCCCCCGGCGCGATAGCCACCATGTCACTGCGGGAGTATTGCGGCGACCACGGAATGAGTGTCCAGGTGACTTCACGGATCGCGCCGGACTGTTCGTCCTCCATGTAACGCTCAAAGTTGATGAGCGTGGCTCCACCACTCGCCCCGGAAAGTCCCCAGCCAACCAGCAGCGCCAAGACCGCCGCACCCACACGCACTCGGCGCGAGTCAACCGTCGGTATCCACGCCCCAGCCAAAGCAAACAGCAGTGAAACCACGCCGATGATCGTCCACGGCCCGGCGCCGCTGCGCGCAAACGCCTTAACCCACTCGGCGCGACTTGGATCTTGCGCCCAACCGACGATCGCTCCAGCAATCACAATGGTGAACCCCACTTGCAGCGCTGCCACCACAAAGATGCCGAGCCGTTGCGCGCGTGTCAGGCTGCGTGGACCAATGAAGATCCAAGGCAGCCCAACAAAGCAACCAATCAGGAGCGCCCAGTCCGTCGGTGTGAGGTTGGCAAAGAGTGGCCACTCGCGCACTACCGTGCCGCCGGTGCCCACACGAACCAGGGTCATTGGGTGCGCATTCGCCACGATCGGGCCAAATACTGCAAAGAACGCAATCACTCCGATCCAACACATGCCAAAGATCGCACCGGGACGCTTCAGGACACGCTCCCATGCATCGGCCCAGAAGCCCTTGGCGCGCACGGCTCCCACGCCGCGCATCACATCAATGCCGGAGATCGCTGCAGGGATGGCAACTGTGTCCTTACTCTCAGTCATAACTCACCCGCGGGTCGGCCGCTGCATAAAGGAGATCCGCCAAGAGAAGCGCCAGCATGTTGACACAGGCAATCAGGAATGTGTCCGCCAAAATCAACTCGCGGTCACGTAGATCAATCGCCTCAATCACCAGACTGCCCATGCCGGGCACGCTAAAGATGCGCTCGATCACCACGCTGCCAGCCAGCATCGCCGGGAAGATCCCAACGAACATGGTGATCAGCGGAAGCAAGCTGTTGCGGAACACGTGTCGCAATACCACATCCTTGCGCGGCACTCCCTTTGCCTTCGCAGTGCGAACGTAGTCCGCACTAAAGTTGTCAAGCATGGAGGCGCGCGTCTGCTTGGAAAGCACAGCAAAGCTGCCGTACACCAAGCAAAGAACCGGTAGGCCGATATGCCAGAGCGTATCGAGCAGGTAGCCACATTGCCACACTCCAGAAGCATCCGTGAACGGCATGAATGTGAACGCCTCGGATCCACTCGCGTGCAGTCCGCTCACTGGAAACCAGCCCAAATACTGCTTGTTTGCCACGAAGCCAATCGCAAACACTCCAGCCAGCACCGTCGGTATGGAATACAGCGACAAGTACAGGAAACCGGAGAACATATCGAACCACCCGCCGCGCCGAACACTTGCAAGCACGCCAGTCGGCACCGCGATGAGATACGAAATGGGAAATGCAATCAGATTGATGAGGAGCGTGACAGGAAGTGCCGCGGCAATCAGGTCCCACACCGGGCGGTTCTTTGAGAATGCCACGCCGAGGTCAGGCGTGTCCAGGCTCACCACATCCGGAATCAGCGGGATGCCACTGGTTGGGTACGGATGCGCGTGGAACGCTTGCATCGCCTGGGCCTGCGCAACCACCGCGGCGGTATGCGAAGTGTGCATGTCCGCGGCCGCCTGCTCCAACTTCGGCCACGCCACATTCGAATGATCGAAGGCAACATCGCTGAAATCGCGCGGATCTGCACCGCCCTTGCCGTTCAGTCGTTCTTTCAGTGGACTACCGGCGGCACGCGCATAGTCGGCAATGGCGTCCTTGAAGAGACGCACCTTGCCCACGTAATCGCGACGCGTTCCCTCTGCTTCACGCTGCATCTTCTTGAATTGCGGGATCGCGCCTTCGCCCGCGGCAATGACCAGCGATGGCACCGTGACCGCCGGCACCGGAAATGCTTTCGCAAGCGGTGGCTCATCAATCGCACGTGGCGCCGGCACGCGCTCGCCATTGCCGTCACGCAGATCGCGCGTACCGAACTTCACCGGCGAAAGACGTCCAAGCCACCGCACGTACTGCACAATCACTGGATCGTTCAGACCGTAGCGATCTTCCATATACGCCTGCATCTGCGCCACACGACTGGTGTCCGACATCTGTCCACCCTGCACTGCCAACCCCGCGCCGATACCGCCCGGTGCGAGCGCCAACAGCATGAACACCATCAGCGTGATTCCGAGGAGGGTCGGAACCATGAATGCGAGGCGTCGTAAGAGGTAGGAAAGCATCGGTAGCGCAGGAGCGCGTCAGTTGGCGGAAGGAGTTGGTTGAACGTTCCCAGAGACGCGGAAGAATTCCTGCGGCTCCAGACCGGTCTTATAGGTGTTCACATTGCCAAAGTCTCGCTTTACAAAGCGCAGCCACGGTGCCACGCGGACAAAGGTGTACGGCTGGTCTTCAGCAATGCAGGCCTGCAACTGGCGCCACACTGCCATGCGTGTCGCCTCGTCCATGGTGCGACGACCCTTCTCGATGAGCGCGTCGCAGTCCTTGTTGACCCACTGCGTGAAGTTGTCGCCGCCCTCCTTGATGCTCTCGGAGTGGAAGATCTGTCGCGGGTCGCTTTCGGGCGCATTGTTGCCCCAACCCATGGTGATCGCATCAAAGTCGCGCAACTTCAGCAATTCTTGGTAGCGGCTCCAATCCACGGGCCGCGTGGTCACCATGATTCCGGCCTTCCCATAGCTGTCCTTCACGAACCGCGCGAGGCGCTCGGAAATTTCACCCCCGGTCGCATACGTGTATTCAAAGGTGAACTTGTCACCCTTCTCATTCTCCAAGATGCCGTCGCCATCGCGATCTTTCCAACCAGCCTCAGCAAGCAGTTGCTTCGCCTGGTCTTGATCAAATGGAAGCGGCTGCACCGCTGGATCGCTCGCCGGGCTCTCCGGATTGTTCGGACCCTTGGAGACGATGCCAATACCGTCCCAGATATCGCGAATCATGCGCTCGCGGTCGAGCAACATGGTCATGGCGCGCCGTACGCGCTTGTCAGCAAAGGGCGTCAGATTCTTACCGGAGCGCGGCCCGCACTGCCACGCAATGAAGCTGTAACCGCAGCGCATGTTGGTCCACTTGAGCGCGTAGTTTGATTTCTCAAACTCCGGTTCCTCCTTGATAACTTTGTTGAATTGCGGTGATGTTGGCAGCATCATCGAGCCCTCGCCGTTGCGGTATGCAACCAATCGACCAAGGTCATCCTTGATGCTCTTGAAGCGCAGGCGCTCCAGCGCGGGCTTCTCCGCCCAATATTGCTCGTTGCGTACCAGCACCACATCTTCGCCGGGCGTCCACTGATTCGAAAGTTCTTCCGGGCCCGATGGCAGCTTTGACAGGCGGAACGGGCCGGAACCCATGGTCATGCCCGTGCCCTGATTGATCTGCGACGGCTCAAACTTCGCGTAGTAATGCTTGGGCAAAATCGGGTCGCCAAGCGCAATCAGAATGTTCGTGAAGAACGCCTCCTTAAAGATGAAGTCAACGGTGAAACCGTCCACCACCTTCACCTCCTTGAGATTGTCCTGCGTGCTACGAGTGCGCTCCGCCTCAATGAGCGGATTATTGATGAAGTCCATGTAGGTCCAGCGAATGTCCTCCGAGGTCACCGGCGTACCGTCACTAAAGCGCGCGCGCGGATTGATGTGCGCCCGAATCCACAGACCATCAGGATCAATCTGCCAACCATCGGCAAGCGCGCCAACCAGTCGCAGCGTCTTGGGGTCGAAAGTACTGAGGCTCTCACACACGCGGTCGAGGACGCGCGTCGAATAGACGTCGCCAGCGATGTACGGCGTCAACTTGGCCGGCTGCGCCTCAAACAACTCGATGAACTCACCGCCCGTGCCGAAACCAGGAATGGTGGTCGGATCAATAGCGCAGTGCGGTGCCGCCCAGTGCGCTACTTTGACACCCGGACGCGCCCAAGTCTGGTCAGTGGTAACGGCCGTCGCTGCCGCCGATGCCGCCGTCGCGCCGCGCACTACGCCAGCGCCGGACTCCAGCTTGCGGCTGACCTGCGCCACCTGTTGCTCAATATCTGCAAGTTTGGCGGACATGCCCTGTTGGACGAGTTCTATCCGCGTCTTCTGCACCATTGAAAGCCAGACGCTTCCGAGCGTTGCAAGGAGCACAACCAGAAACACGAAGTCTTTAATTCCGAATCGATTCTGCATGGATTACCTCTGAGTTGGGGCAGCGTAGCGGAACGGCTGCGCATTCGGCCCTGCGTTCGCGCACCCGGTCGCACGTTATTGACGCGTAATCACCAACGCGAACGCGTGGCGGTTGGGTCAAAGCGCGCCCGCAGCGAGTCGCCGATGAAATTCAGCGCCACCAATGTCAGCGCAATCAGCGCACACGGCGCCGCGAGCAGCCACCACCGGCTGGTGACGAGATTGACTTCCGAAAGTCCAGCGCTTGCCAGGTTGCCCCAACTCGGCACTGGCTCGCGCACGCCGATACCAAGGAAACTCAAGAAGCTCTCGCTGAGGATCGCCGAAGGCACAGTCAACGTGGCATACACCACCATTGAACCGACTAAATTTGGCAAGATATGCACGCGGAATTGCCGGAATGGTGGGACTCCTACCGCGCGGCACGACTCCATGAATGGCTGCGCGCGCAGGCTCAATACTTGCCCGCGAATCACGCGTGACATGGTCAGCCAGCTGGTTCCACCGATCGCCACCAACAGCACTGCCAAGCCCACCAATTGCGAAGCCCCGGGCGACAGTGTGCTGCCAACACGACCAACAATCCCATCGACAGCAACTGCCAGAAGCACCACCAGCAAGATCGAAGGCAGCCCGTACAGAACATCCACGGTCCGCATCAGGATGGCGTCGGATCGTCCACCCGCAAATCCTGCCAGCGAACCCCACAACGTGCCGATCACTACCGCCACCATCGCCGCGGACAGACCGATCGCCATACTAAAGATGCCACCCGCCAACACGCGCGCCAGTACGTCGCGACCAAGTGCATCGGTTCCGAGGACTCGCCCCGGCACGTACGCCGTCGTTGCCGCCACTCGTTCAATGCGGGCCGCATCATCGGCTGGCAATGAATGCCAGTACGGCGGCAACAAATTCAATTCAAGGTTTGAGGCCGCGTAACGCGGAGCGTCAATGTTCCCAACACGCACGGAACCGAAACTCCATGGTGTCGTAAACACACACAGCCCCACCACGAACGCGAGGGTCCACCAGCCAACGCGAGCCCAACGACGCTGTGAAGATTCCACCCTTGCAGTCTACGAATTTCAGGGCTTCGCGGCAGCAGGTTGCTCCGGATGCGGCTTGCCTCGGCGTTCGCCGCCGCCACCACCGGGCCCGCCCTCCCCAAACATCCCGCGTTCTTGAATCGGCTGACCATTCTTCACCGCTTCGGTGCGCTCGGTAACCCGGGCGTCGGTGTTGCGCTGCTCTTTCACCAGATCATCACGCATGGCCTTCATCTGCTCATCAAGGGCCAACAACTCTTGAGCACGCGCTTTGAGATCGATATCCACCTGCGCACGAACCTTCGCGGCAATCTGCACGCCGAGCGCCGCTTCCTTCGTTGCGTCGCCCGCCGCTTGAGCGGCACGGTACGCGTCACCAAGTGTTCGCAGCTCTAGTTGTAGCCGCACGTCTTCTACGCGAATTGCATAGAGATCCGGGTTGCGTTCTTTGAGCACTGCCAACGCCACCAGTCGCCGAGCACTCTGCCGCATCACTTGCGACATTTCATCGGGCGACTTGGTGCATTGCTCGGCTAACTGTGTGGCGAGCTCGGGCGAAACGTCGCGTGCTACGGCGATCACGCGCTCAATCATTTCCGGAGGCATCGGGCCATCGGGGCGCCACCGCATGGCGTCGCCACGTCGTGGCTCGCTCGGCTGCTTCTGCACTGCGCCATCCTTTGCCACGCTCACGTTGTCATCCGCCCACGACATCATGCCGAACACCAACGCTGCACAGCACGCGGCGATAGTCACCACCGATCCGCGCGGATGACATGCATTGCTCCGCGTCAATATGACACCACTCATCGCTTACCTCCGGCGGCGAGCAACTCATCAAGTTCAACGGTGACATCATCCACTGAGCGCCCAGTCGTCAATCCGATGGCGCTCGCATCGAATGCGCTTCCTCCATCCGTGGCGCCAAGCGCGGTGTCGCTATCAATGAACGCCACCAGCAGCGCTTCTGATCCACCCATCGGCGTGAGTTCAACGGCGCGGACAGTCATGATGTTCGGTGCGCGCGGCGGCGTGCCACCAAACACAAAGATTGCCACTGATCCAGCCAACATCACAATCGCGGCAGCAGCCAACGCCCAACGCGGCGTTCGTGCTCCCACACATGCCAGTGTTGCGGGCAACTGTTCCGTTTGCAATTCGGTGACGCTGCGCGCAAAGACTCGATCAGCCAGCCCCGGACGCTCCGCAGCGTAGGAAGCGGCCGACAACTCAAGACGAGTGGCGATGGCGTGCAGTGCTTCATCGGCGGGGAGGCCATGCTGATCATGCTGATCATGCTGATCATGCAGGTCATGGCGTTCATCGCGGTCATGGGAATCGTTGTACATGTCACTCATTGCTTGTTCCTCCTATCGAACGCCCGCCACCCGGCGCGCATTGCACTGCGGAAAGGCCCGCAGGTCGGATAATCCGGTTATTCGCTGTATGCACCCCAATCATGGTCGACCCTCCGGGGTTCGACCCGCCTCAGCAGCCGTCCCCTCCAAGAATCCACGCAATTTTGCCAACGCCCGGTGATGCCGGGCAAGCAAGGTTCCGAGCGGTTCCCCAAGGTGTAAAGCCATCTCTTTGAAGCTCATACCGCCGACATGGCGCAGGTCAATCACTTCCCGGTCGGAGGCGGAAAGCCGCTCCACCGCGGCTCGGAGCGCCCCGATTTCCTCGGCCGCGGCACGACCGGCATTCGGATCCGGAGCCGCGCCCGCAAGCCCCTCAAGCACCTCGTTTGCTCCGGCGGGCTTGGCGTGGCGGCGCTTGCGTCGGGCATCGTCGCGCAGGCGATTCACGGCGATCCGAAACAGCCAACTCTCAAAGCGCCCGCCCTCAACATAGTCAACCAGTTTGGCTGCAATGGTGCAAAACACGGACTGGGTGATCTCTTCGGCAAGTTCCGGGTCAGCCCCCTGCGAGCGCAGTAAACCGTACACACGGCCCGAGTATTCGCCCACCAAGATGCGCCATGCAGCATCGTCGCCACCCGCAGCACGGGCAAGAACCGCTGCTGATACTGGACCATCCTCTGGCATTGCCGTAGATGAACGCGCTCCCCGCCGCTCCCTTGCATCGGCCTCGGTCACCCGGGCAGGTCTCCGTAGTCCGCTCCGCCGTCCGAACGGCCCGCGTACTCAACACCACGCGCAGATCCATGCTGCACCAGGTTGCGGAACGCCGTGGAACTGCTGTCCCACAGGAGTTCCACGGTTCCAGTTGGACCGTTTCGCTGCTTGGCAACAATCACCTCCGCAACATTGGCCTTTAGCGGATTGGCTTCCACCCAGTTGGCATCAGACTTGTGGTAGTACGCCTCGCGGTGCAACATCATCACCACGTCCGCATCCTGCTCAATAGATCCTGATTCACGGAGATCACTCATACGCGGGCGATGACCCTCGCGGCCTTCCGCTTGGCGATTGAGCTGGCTCAAGCACACCACCGGAACGTCAAGTTCGCGTGCCATGGCCTTGACACCACGCGAGATTTCACTCACTTCCACTTGGCGACTCTCCACGCGCGTGCCCGAACTCATCAACTGCAGGTAGTCGATCACCACCGCGCCGATCCCATGCTTCTCCTTCATGCGCCGCGCCTTGGAGCGCATCTGCAGGAGCGTCAAACCGGGCGTGTCATCAATGAATATTGGAGAATTCTTCAGGCCGTCGCACGCACCCATGATGCGCCGCCATTCCTCGCGTGACAGCATGTTTTTGCGGAGTTTCTGCCCATCCACGCCGCCCTTCGCGCACAAGATGCGCTGCACCAGCTGCTGCTTACCCATTTCCAAACTGAAAAACGCCACTCCATTCGAAGCGGCCGCCATGTTCTCCGCCATATTGAGGGCAAACGCAGTCTTACCCATCGATGGGCGCGCCGCCAAGATGATCATCTCGCCGCGCTGCAGGCCACTGAGCATCTCGTCAAGTTCATCGAAACCGGTGGGCACACCCGTCACGTGCTTGCCTTCGTTTTGCTCAAGCGTCCGGATGGTTTCGTCCAGCAATTCGCGCAAAGTGGACGCAGCACGCGCTTCACGGCGCTGCGCGATCGCAAAGATGCGCGACTCTGCTTCACCAAGCGTGATGACCGGATCTTGTCTTGATTGATGCGCATCAACCAAAATTTCTCCGGCAGCGCGAATCAGTTCACGCAGCGTTGCCTTCTCACGAACAATGCGCGCGTACTCCGCTGCATTGGCGGCGGTAGCAACGCCTTCGGCCAAGTCCATCAGGTACGCCGCACCGCCAACATCATCAAGAACACCGTGATCCTTGAGTCGTTGCACCAGCGAAACGATTTCCATGGTCGCCGTCGCGTCGTACAGCGCCACCATGTGTTGGAAGATCGTGCCGTGTCCAGCCTTGGCAAAGTCATCAGGCTGGCTGACAATTCCAATCACATCAGCGATCATCTTGGGATCGACGATCATTGCCCCCCACAAACTCATCTCCGCCTCCGGCGCGGCCGGCGGCAGTGCTGAGAACAGC
>CALQCP020000026.1 GCA_943329105.2 Chitinophaga pinensis
CGTAATCACATGAAGCGCCCATCAATTCCAACTGACTCAGAATGGTTGCTTCGTATTCATCTTTCCACTCTTGCACCTTGGCAATGAATTGTTCGCGCGTGAAATCAGAGCGGCGCTTGCCTTGTTGTAACAGTCTTCGCTCCACCACTGACTGCGTGGCAATGCCAGCATGGTCAGTGCCCGGCATCCACATGGTGTTCATGCCCTTCATGCGGTGGTAACGCGTCAAGACATCTTGCAGCGTGTTGTTGAGCGCATGTCCAAGGTGCAGCGCGGCGGTGACATTTGGCGGCGGAATGAAGATCGAATACGGCGCGCCAGCATCAGTGGGCTCCGCATGGAAGCAACGAGCGTCGCGCCACCGCGACCACGCAAAGGTCTCCGCGTCCGCCGGGGTGTAGGCTTTGGCGAGCTGGAGTTCAGAGCCGCCGGTTGGCGTGCTCGATTCGATGGGCTGTGCGCTTGACATGGAACGACGATTCTACGAAAGCGGAACCCTTCTCCGCGCCACGGCGCGCGTGCTGTTGCCGTGGTCGGCAGTGGCAATGACCATGGCGACCGCGTTCGCCCCGGTCGGCTGCGGCCCCACGGACGCCAAGCCCGCCGCGGCAAGCAGCGTTGAGCCAAAGAAGTTGGACGCCGCAATTCGAGCCATCGATTCGTACCTGGCCGCCGACAAGCCAAGCGAAGCAGTGTTTGTGGCAGAAAAATTAGCGAGCGAAGCACCCAGCCTGATGCGCGCTCAGGAAATCCTTGGCCGGGCGCTGGTAGCCCTGGCCATGCAGCCAGACCTGCCTTCCCAAGACCGTGCCGACGTCATGGCGCGCGCAGCGGACGCCTATGACCGAGCGGCCGCCTTGGCACCCACCAACGCAGCCCTGCAACATGCGGCCGGCGTGGTTTCAGACACCGCCCTGCGTCATCCACAGGCGGTGGCGCACTATGAAGCCGCGTTTGCCGCTGATCCATCCAGCGCGCAGTTTGCCCTGTACTTAGGAATGGCACGCGCGCGTGATGGCCAAGCGGTGGAAGCGCGGCGGCTCCTGGAAGCTGCCGAACGCGCCATGCCCGAATCACCGGATCCGAAAGCGGCGCTCGCTGATTTGGAATTGCGAACCGGTGACCCCAACGCCGCACGGATCAAGATTGCGCAAGCCCGCGCGCTGGCACCAACATCGATCGAGCTCCGCATCGCCGACGCACGCATGCGACGTATGGCGGGCGCACCGCGCGAATCGCTGGAGTTGCTCTTGGCACTGGACGCCCCGCTGCGCCGCCAACCTGCATGCGCACAAGAAATTGCTGCTGCCTATTTCGCCCTGGGGCAAGCGCGTGAGGCAGCTGGGACGCTTGATGAAAGTGCTTCGGCGGCCCCCAATGACTGGAAACGATCGCTTCGCGCTGCTACCGCATGGATGCAAGCCGGCGATCAAGTGAAAGCGATGATCTCTGCTGATGCTGCTGGTCTTGCCGGCGCCCCTGCCGAAGAAGTGCGCGCTGCACTCAGCGCAACCAACGACCGCCGTCCAAGCGAATGACCGTTCCTGTGACGTAGGGCATGTCTTCAATCATTGAACGCACCAGGCGCGCCGCATCATCGGGAGTGCCTGCTCGTACCAGCGGAATGCGTGACTCATACGCGGCGCGTTCTTCGGCTGGCGCATCGTCTGGCCACGCCACCACACCGGGGGCGATGCCGTTGATGCGCACCGTGGGCGCTAACTCCAGCGCCAACGCTTCCACCATGGAATGCAACGCCGACTTGGACATGAGGTACGGCGCAAAGGCTCGGCGCGGTCGACCCATGGCGTGAATATCGCCAAACGCCAGCACTGCGCCGCCGCCATTGAGCGAAGAGCGTGCCAAGGCCGGAGCAAGCGCCTGCACCAACAACAAAGGCGCCAAGGCATTGATGCGCATTTCGCGTTCCGCGGTTGCGGCATCGATGGATCCGAACGGGGTGCGCGTGTAACTGGCGGCACTCAAGACCAAGGCATCAGCGGCATGGCTGGCATGCGTCCGACCGAATTGCTCCACGGCCGCAAGGTCGGAAAGATCCAATGCTTCAGTCCGAACATCAATCGTCCGCCCGGACTCCCCCGCCGCCGCGCGGGCATCATCCGCGGTCTGCAGCGTTTCAGCGCCGCGCGTGTGATGGGTAAGTAGCAGATCCCACCCGTGACGCGCAAGTTCAAGGGCAACTGCGCGCCCAACGCGGCGCGCTGCACCGGTGACAATGGCAAGGCGAGGCATCCCGTGATTGTACGAACGACGGCACCGGTCGTTCCCGGCGTACCATCCGCGCCCCGTGAGCCACGACCCTGCTCATCCCGAAGACGAACGTCCCAGTGACGAGCCGCACATGCCCGACATGCACCTCGACCGCATCGAGGCCATGGCGCGCCGTGCGCCCGGGGAGTTTGCACGTCGCGCCGATGAGGCGATCGCGCGCCACGCGCCGCAATTGGCGCCTTCAAGCATTCGGCGCCGATTTCGCAAACGAACCGTGGCACTCTTCACGCTGCTTGGCGTGATGGCCATCATGGCCTCTGCGTGGATGGTGCTGCGCGAATCCACCATTCTGCGCGAAGCGATGGAATCGCAGCTCTCCGAACGATTCGGCGGCAACCTCCGCATCAAGAGCGTGCGCTGGGACGGTTGGAACCGCATCATCGCCAGTGACCTTGACTTGCGTGCGCGTGGTTGGGAAGGCGAGGCCGCCACCGTATGCACCATGCGCCGCGCGGATGTGGTCTTCTCGCCGTGGAGCCTGCTGCTCGGGCGCATTGAACTCATCGATATGGAAATCGATGGGCTCACCGTGCGCGTCATTGAACGCGTCGAAAGTCCCGGCGATTTCAACTTCTTAGCATTGCGGCCCACTGCTTCGCCAGGAGGCAAGTCCGTCCAACAACCACAGAGCGCCCTGCTCAGCGACCTGCGCTTGGAAATTGGCTCGACCAAGGACGGCACCGTCTCCATTCGCACGACGCAACAGTTTGCCGCAGACTTTCAACATCGAGCGGGTGATTCCAGCGTCTACGAATTCCGCCTTGAGCAGAAACAACAAGATGACAAGCCGATTTCCGACAATGCCATTCGTCTGAATGGCACATGGAACGAAAGTACATTTTCATACGCCGCTGACCTCAGCGGTCTGAATATCGACGAAGCACTGCTGCGCGCGCTGCCCGCGCAAGCACAGCGCTGGGCCGCACGCGCTGAACTGACCGGTCGCATTGAACGAGCGCACATTGAAGGTAGTACTGCTGAGCCGGTTCACTCAGCCAACATCGTTCTCAAGGACGTCACGTTGCGGGAACGCGACAGCGTTCGACAGATTGAATGGGGTCGCCTTGTTGATGGAACGGTCGTTCCCATCCGCGGTGATGTCACGGTGCTGATGGGCGCGGCAGAGATCACCGTGAGTGGCAATGACTTGAAGGTGGAAGCAACACGAGTCAATATTGCACCGGGAATGCCCGGCGCCGACGCGTTCACAGTGCCACTGGAAATCTCCGCACATTGCGACCTTGCATCGTTTGGCGGTATCCAGGGCGCCCTTGATCCGGACGACATGTGGCTACAACGCTCGGTGGCGCTTGCTTCTTGGGAGATTTCCGTGCGGATTCCCAAAGTGGACGCCCGCCCCACCGCCGATGGCACGCCCCGACGCATTGAATTGCCGATTGAGGCTGCACGCGCGCTGGCGTTGGTTGGTGCGCGCAACTGGGCGGCGGATATTTCTGTCAGCGCGCAACGCCCGAAGGGATCCATCGCGCCAGACGGCTCAGCGATTGCCGCACCAATTGAACTGCGTGGAACGCTCACGCTCCTTGATGGCACCATTGAGAGCCCCGCATTCCCTTATCGCATGTCGGACGTCAGAGGGACCGTTGAAGTGTCCAACGACCGCCTGGTGATGCGCGGAATTCAAGGGCGCGGCAGCGATCTGACCAAGTTCACTATCGATGGGGAAATCGAACTGGTTGGTGCGGATCCCGCATACAGCCTGCATCTCTTCGGTACAGATGTTTCGCTCGACCGCAAACTGGTCACCGCGATTCGCGGGGCGCCCGCGCGCATATTTGCCGCGCTGCTTGCTGACGATGCATGGAAATCATTGAATGCAGCAGGCATCTTGGATGATTCCACCCGCCCCGGCGGGATCGTTGGTGTTGATCTCACCGTCAAGCATCCGCGCGACGGCGGCGAGCGCGTTGAAGTCACCGGGCCCATCAAACTGCAGGACGTGCGCGTGGTCCTTGACGCCTTCCCGTATCCAATGCGTGCCAAGGGCGAGTTGCTGATCCTGGACGAACGCGTGGACTTCCTTCACGGTGGCATTCAAATCACCACGCCCACGGGTGGCCAAGGGCTGGTGAGCGGTCACCTTGAAGTGCCGCGTCATAATGACACGCGCCTGGTTCGTAGTTTCTTGGACTTCAAAGTGGACGGCGAGAAAGTCACCCGCGCACTGCTTGCGGCCATTCCAATCAGTTTCGAAGATCGCACCAATCGCCCCGTGGGTTGGCCGGGCGTGAAGTTCTCGCCGATTTCAGAGATCCTGCTGGAACTTGGATTGGAAGGAAGTATTTCCGCTACCGGCACCGTACTCACCCGCGCTGACGAATCCGACGCCGTGACGACCAACGTGCAAGTGATCGGCGGCGCCATTCGTCCGACCGCTGAACTTGCGGGCGTGCTCCGCGAGAATGGATTGAGTTGGCCCGGCCGCATGACGCTCGACGACGTGCACGGCCTGATTGTTGCCAATGCGGGACAGGTCACCGTTCACAACGCCAAGGCACGCCACGGCGCTGGAACGGTTGCTGCGGAAGGCGGATTCGATCTGGAAAGCAAGGGTGGAACGCTGGAAATCACCCTGACTGATTTCCCGATTGAACGTGATCTGGTGCGCCTGACTGATGGACCAGAAGTGGCGCGCATCGAAGAGGGCTGGGACGCACTCACCCCCGTGGGGAGCTTTGACGGCGAGGTCACCTGGAACCGCGATGAACTTGGCCAAGATACGTACGCGCATGTGCGGTTGGAATCGCTGACGGTGGCGCAATCAGTGAAACTCGACCCAGTGTGCGGCGACATGTACTTCCGTAACGGCGCATTGCGCTTAGACGGCGTGGACCTGCGCGGAGCAGACACCGATGATTCGCCGCTACACATTGAAGCTGACGGCGTGATCTCTGGACCATCACCTAACTTTCATGCCAGTATTGCAGCACTTTCTCTCACCAGTCCCCTCGTCAACCGCGCACTTGAAGCGATCGGTGCCACTGCCGCGCAGGATGTCATGCGCGACTGGCGTCTGCAAGGCGCCATTGATGCGCAGCTCACGCTCCCTGGTCGCAACGGAACCGATCAGTGGTCGGTGGCCTTGGAGCCATCATGGATCTCCGGTGAACGCGATGAACTGCCGTTCCATCTCTTGCGCCGCAGTGGATCGCTGATGATCGGTCCTTCGGGTGTAGTAGTGGATGAACTTGAAGTATCTATTGATCAGGGCACTGCCACCATCACGGGCGCGTTGGCGTCCACGGAATCAAGCCTATTTCTTGGTGAGTTACGAACCCGCGCCCTCGTGGCAGGAAACTCTGCCGACTTGCAAGCACTGATGCCGCCCGCTGCCCGCCGTGCGCTCAAACAAATTGAGTTTGACACGCAGGCGCCCATCTGGACCGACGCGATGCGGATCTTGATTGACACCCCGCGCACTGGAAGTCCGCTGGTGTCCATTCTTGGTGACCTCAATATTTCTGACGCACGTTTCCAAGCTGGCATTGCCTTCGACCGCATTGATGGCGCGCTGAACTTTGACCTGACCACCAATGGTGGCCAACCCGCTGGCACCATTGGCTTGCAGTTTGATCAAGTGCATGCGATGGGCCGGCGCGCCACCACGATCGCTGCTGAATTGCTCTTTCATTCAGACAACTCGCTGGTGGAGTTGTCCGACCTCAGCGCATCCATGTACGGCGGACGGATTGCTGCGTACGGTTCGCTGGTTCCAACGGAACAGTGGGACATGCATGTCAGTTGCAGCAATATTGGGTTCGGACGCTACATCGCAGCGGGCATGCGAAGTGCTGCTGCTGGTATCACCGAAGATGTCGCAGGGTCACAGCAACAGTCCACCGACGACGGTCTGCTCCGCGGCCGGATCGACGTTGCAGGAACGCTTGGTGAGGAGCGTTCGCGCCGCGGCTCCGGCAAGATCGCCGTGGTTGATGGCCGAATGATGGAATTCCCACTGGGGTTGAGCATCCTGCAAGTGACCCAGTTGATGCTGCCACTGAACGCGTCCATGGAGCAAGCAGACATGGACTTTGAAATCGAAGATTCTCTGCTGCGACTACGCAGAATTGACCTTGCCTCTGGCACACTCCGACTTGAGGGCACTGGCGAAGTTCGGACGGATACCGGCGCTTTGGCGCTGCGGTTTCGTAATCGCGGCAAGCTGCCACTCCTGAGCGACCTGTACGGCGTGGTCACCGACCAGTTCTTTGTGATCGATGTGGGCGGTACGATTCAGGATCCTCAACCACGGGTGACACCGATTCCGGTGCTTGCCCCTGCCCCAACTGCAGAATCGATAACCGAAACACGATGACACGCAATTCACCGCAGCACTCCCGCCCGGAGCCTTCCGACGAAACCGAACAGAACGGCTTTGGACCAGAGTTGGTTGCGATGATCGACCAGTTGGTTGAATCCGCCGCCAAGGCAGCGCCGGGAGCGCATGCGTCACCGCGGCGCACCGCGCTGGTAGAAGACTTAGTCCGCACTTCGCTCCGAATTCTGGAAGACGGCTCTGATCTTGGCCAGGTGAAAGTCATGGAACGCGCCTTGCGTGAAATGCGCACGGCGTACCGGGTGTTTAACCGCTGGAAGCACGTGCGCAAGATCTCCATCTTTGGAAGTGCGCGGACTCCTGAAACCCACCCGGATTACACCGCCGCGCGCGAATTTGGAAGATTGATGGCCGCCGAGGGATGGATGGCCATCACTGGCGCTGGCATGGGAATCATGAAGGCTGGGCACGAAGGACCAAGCCGCGAATCAAGCTTTGGTCTTTCTATTCGCCTGCCATTTGAAACCAACGCCAACGACATCATCAAGGGCGACGCCAAACTCATCAATTTCAAATACTTCTTTACGCGCAAACTCATGTTCCTGAGTCACTCCGACGCCGTGGCCTGCTTCCCCGGCGGATTTGGAACGATGGATGAGATCTTTGAAACACTCACCCTGATCCAGACGGGTAAGAGTCACCCCATGCCGGTGGTCTTGGTGGAGGGCGCTGGTCCGGACGGCAAACCTGGCAACTACTGGCAGCGCTGGCAGTCAGGCGTAGTAGACAATTTGGTGGAAGCGGGTTGGATCTCTCAAGAAGACACTTCGCTCTATGAGATTGCCTCAAGCCCTGCTGACGCGGTGAGTCGCATCATTCGCTTCTACCATCGCTATCACAGTTCTCGCTACATCGGCGACACGTTTGTGGTGCGCGTGAAGCGCCCACTCTCCAAGCGCCAAGTGGAGCAAATGAATGACGAATTCAGCCATTTGGTGAAGAGCGGAACTGTTGATCAGCACATGGGACCACTTGAGGGTGAGGATGACCACGTGCATCTCCCACGCGTCGCGTTCCATCACACCAAGCGTGGCTTTGGACATGTGCGCCGCTTTATCGATCGCATGAATGTCATGCCGGACGAGACTGACGCATGAGATCCGTGCGACGCGTGCGATGCGCATCACGCGCCGTCGCCGCAGCATTGACTGCCGTGCTACCGTTGTGCGGATGCACAGGTAACGGCGTATCCGCGACAAGCACTCCAGACGACCGTGGCTCGTTTGAGGCAACGCCGTTGCCAGAACAACTGGGCACCGGGCGCACCGTGGTTCAATCGCGAACCCGCATTGCACCTGGGCAAGTGGGCCTGGAAGTGCTGACCTGGCAGATCAGCGTTGACACCGAACAATTCAACCAAGCGATCGTCACCGACGGGGCGCCTGCTGTTGCAACGGCGGACGAGATGTCATTGAATTCCAACGGACTGATCCTCCGCGCGGTGAATGCCAACAAATTGGATTCGCTCCGCGATGCACTCGGCGGAAGCGCTCTGGAAATGCGCACGTGGCTTGGCACATCCACGGTGTGGCGGCCGCTCGTGAATGTTCCGATCGGCAGCGCCATGGTGGAAGTTGATGGCATTGCCCGCGAACGCTCAAGTACGCAGGCGCAACTCATGGCACGCACATGGCCAATGCTGATGGAGGACGGCGCATGCATTGCGGTTGAGATGGTGCCGCAACTGGCAACCGGTGCCGCGCAAGCAAGCGTCCTGCACAATGCGAATCAGTTGGCAGGCGACGTGGTGCAGAGTTGCCATATGTCCTTAGAACTGCAGCGAGGCACTGCTTGGCTACTCACATGCGACGCCAGCGGATTTGTAGAGACCGACGCCGAAGCCCCGGCCCGTGCTCGCGAGGCCACCACGCTGATCGGTCCGCCCTCGCCTCATGCGGCGCCTGCGTCCGGAAAGATCGGCGCCCGCGTGGTGAACTTAGGTGCCGCCACCCTTCTTGCGGCGCCAGAGCGTCCCGGCGCACACGCGCGACGTACGGTCTTAGTGATGATTCCACACCTTCCGGACAGCGCATTTCCAGTAGAAGATGCACCGAAGCCGATGGAACCTAGCAAGCAATGAAGCCCCGCCGCGCCAACGATGCCATGACCGAACCCAAGCCAGGGGCTCGCACGGATGGCCTCAGCGGCGGTGCCGCGGACGGAACAACGCCCAACGATCGCCCACGCGGAATGCGCGGGCGACTGCGACGCCGCAGGGGTCGAGCGATTCCGGGTCTCAAAGTTCTTCCCACCATGATGACTATGGCAAACCTGGTGTGTGGGTTTGCTGCCATTTATTACTCCGCGCGCGCCGGCGAAGGTGGCGGTCCCACTCCGTTTGGTTGGCATCCGCTAACCGTTGCAGGCGTGTTGGTGTTTCTGGGCATGGCTTTCGATGCTGTTGATGGATCGCTCGCGCGCCTCACGCATTCAACCAGCGATCTTGGCGCGCAACTTGATTCACTTGCCGACGTGGTGACCTTTGGTGTTGCACCCGCCTTCATGATGTTGCGACTGGTGAGTTTGTATTACGGACCGGGCGACGGTGCCACCATCCTTGGCCCCGATACTGGCAACCTCTATCCGCGTTTGTGCTGGTCCATTGCGGCGATCTACATTTGCTGCACCGCACTGCGCTTGGCGCGTTTCAATGTTGAAACCTCCAGCGCTTCTGAAGACGACCATCTCTGGTTCAAGGGGCTGCCGTCACCAGGCGCTGGCGGTGCCGTTGCCAGCCTCACCCTGCTCCACCAACACCTGGTGCTGGTCACGTGGAAAGCAGAATTGCCGGCTGGCTTTGGTTCCACCAGTTCGCTGTTCATTCCTGCGGCAACGCTGCTCTGTGCGTTCGCCATGGTGAGCCCGATGCGATACCCGCACTTTGTGAACCGCTACCTGAAGGGCCGCAAGTCACTGCCAACCATGGCCGCCATGCTGGTAGTGGTGGCGATCGCCGTGTGGTGGTTCCATGAAGCACTTGCCATTGCCATGACGGGATATGCGCTAAGTGGCCCGATTAGCAGCATGTTTCAACGCCGCCCGCCCGCAACTCCGGATGCCGCCTAGGATCAATTCCGTGTTGTTGACTGCTCGCCGCGAGCGCCTTGGCCATCCACTGAAATTGTTCCCATGAGCACCATGCAGATCGCGCCCACCGTTCCTGATTCCCGCGGCCGCTTTGGTCGCTTCGGCGGTCGGTATGTGCCAGAGACGCTGGTGCCTGCGCTGGAAGAGCTTGAGGCCGCGTACCACGCCGCGATGGCGGATCCGTCCTTCAAGGCGGAACTTGATGAATTGCTGCGCGACTTTGTGGGACGCGCCACGCCGCTGACGGAAGCGCCCCGCCTCACCGCCCATGCTGGTGGCGCGCGCATTGTGTTAAAGCGCGAAGACCTTGCGCATACCGGCGCACACAAGATCAATAACACCATGGGCCAGGCGCTCTTGGCCATGCGCATGGGTAAGAAGCGAATCATCGCTGAGACCGGCGCTGGCCAGCACGGCGTGGCCACCGCCACCGCGTGCGCGCACTTCGGTCTGCCCTGCGAGATTTACATGGGTGCGGAAGACATCCGCCGGCAGTCGCTCAATGTGTTCCGCATGCGGCTCATGGGCGCGAAGGTCAATGAAGTCACCACCGGCAGCCGCACGCTGAAGGACGCCACCAATGAGGCGATGCGTGACTGGATGGGCTCGGTCGGTGAGACCCACTACATCCTGGGCAGCGTGGTTGGTCCGCATCCGTTCCCGATGATCGTGCGTGATTTCCAGAGCGTGATCGGTCGCGAATGTCGGGCGCAATGCATTGAGCGGTACGGACGACTGCCAGACGCAGTGGTGGCATGCGTCGGCGGCGGTTCGAACGCGGCGGGCATCTTTGCGCCGTTTGTTGGGGATTCAAGCGTCAAGCTCGTGGGTGTTGAAGCTGGCGGACGCGGGCCGGGCGCCGGCAACCACGCTGCGCCGCTCGCGCACGGGACGCCGGGCGTGCTGCACGGCTCGCTCAGTTATGTGCTGCAAGATCCGTCCGGGCAGACTGCTGATGTTCACAGTTGCAGCGCGGGGCTTGACTATCCAGGCGTGGGGCCAGAGCACAGTCACTGGAAGGATTCCGGCCGGGTGCATTATGTGGCGGCTACGGACGCGGAGGCGCTTGATGCCTTCGACCTACTCGCCCGCACCGAGGGAATTATCCCGGCGCTTGAGACGAGCCATGCCGTGCATGCGGCGGTGGTGCTGGCGCGCACGCTGCGCCCGGATGCCATTGTGGTGATCAACGTGAGTGGTCGCGGTGACAAGGACGTGAATGAAGTGATTCGCTTGCGCGGTGGCTGATATAGGGGCGCGCGCGCAATCGTGACACACGCGACAGCCGTCGTGGCGCAAGTTTCCATAGGAAGGCCGGGCTTGACCGATATGCTTCATGCAAAGCGTGGCGTATTGACGCGCCGCTGCGTGATTCCATGGAGCATTGCCCGATGAATGTGAAGTCAATCGTTGTACTGGTCACTACCGCTTCGTTCACCATTGGAGCCTTTGCCCTCCCTGCCGGTGCCACGTCCGCTACACACCTCGAGCGTGCCAAGCAAAAGGGGCAAACGACTGCCAAGCCCGGTGCATCACTTGGTGCGGCCATCCAAGCCGCCGTGGATGCCAGCGGCCTGAAGAACGCAAGCATCGGCGTGAGCGTGCGCGAGGTCGGCTCCGGCGCGGCAGTTGCTGATATCAGTGGCGCGCGGCTGATGACGCCTGCAAGCAACATGAAGGTGCTCACCACGGCTGCCGCGCTGCGCGTATTGGGCGCTGATTGGAAGTTCAGTACGCGGCTCGTTGGTAACAAGGATCGCCTGACGGTGATTGCTGACGGTGACCCATCGCTTGGCGATCCAGAAATCTTGGATGAGATTGTCCACACCGACGCTGCCGGCGTGAGGAAACAAGGTCTCACCACTGAGGAACTCATCGACATTTGGGCCGCGGCTACCAAGCGCGCCGGCATGACGCAAGTGCGCGAACTGGTGGTCGATGACCGCATCTTTGACCGTGAGTTCACGCATCCCGGTTGGCCGGCGGATCAGCTGGATGAGAAGTATTGCGCAGAGATTGCCGGGCTCACCTTCAGTGTCAACCTACTGCAAGCGCGAGTGACCGCCGCTGGAAATCGACCGGAGATCGCTACTTGGATGCCCGCCGCTCCGTGGCTGGAGGTGGACGCAGCCAAGGCCACCGCCATCAACGGGAAGAATTCCAAGCAGAACCTCTGGATCGGCCGCACGGATTCTCCGTGGCGCTTCACTTTGAATGGAAACATGAAAGCCGTGCCCGTGGAGCCCATTGCAGTCTGCGTTCGTGACATGCCCACGTTCTTTGCGCGCTATGTTTCGGAGCGCATGCGCTTAGCGGGCGTGAATGTGGCGAGCGCGCGTATTGCCACTGCCGCTGACCCAGCCGTAAGTGCGAGCGGCGCAGTGCCCGGCGACACCGTCGGACCGCCCATCACCACTGCCCTCGCGCGCGTGGTGAAGCAGTGCAATACGGAGAGCCAGAACTTGTATGCAGAGAGCCTCCTCAAGCGGATCGGCGCGAAGCGATCCGGGCAGAGCGGGACATGGGCGAACGGCGCGGCTGCGATTGCAGCAGAAGTTGATGCGGCGCTCGGAGCCGGCACCGCGGCGAAGGGTCTGGTGGTCGCGGACGGCAGCGGGCTCTGCAAGGAAGATCGCGTGGCACCAAACTTGATGACCGCGTGGCTACGCGCCACCGCCACCGACGCAAAGATCAGCCAAGCATTCATCAATAGCCTGGCGGTTGCTGGTGTCAGCGGCACCGTGCAGAAGCGATTTAAGGGCTTAGATACTGAGCATGTCTTTGTGCCGTGCAAGACTGGCTACATCAATGGCGTCTGCTGCCTGAGTGGGTTCGTTGGTCGCCCCGGCGAGACGCCCCGCTTTGCGTTCAGCGTGCTGTGCAATGACCTCACCAAGGACAAGGACGGCGTGGGGAAAGCGAAGGCACTCCAGGAGAAGATTGTGATGATTCTGGCTGCGGGGATGTGATATTCACACCGCCGCGTGCCACGGGTCAACAAGCGCCAGACCGGTGTCAGCGAAGTGACGGATATTGCGTGTGGCAAGCGTCGCTCGACGCGCCGCGATGATGCCGGCGATCTGAGCATCACGCATGTCAACGGGACGACCGAGCGCGCGCTGTCGTGCTGCAATCGTCCCGGCAGCAGCGGCGGCGGGCGCGTCGAAATCCAAGATGCGTCCTTGCATGTCCACGTAGACCGCCTGGTGAAATGCGTTCTGAAGCGCGGTCTTGCGTTCGCCGTCAGGCAACACGTCCAACCCAAACTGCACCTCAACGAGCGTGATACTGGTGGTCCAAATGGACTCGGCTGCCAGACCGTTCAGCCAGCGCACCACCGCGCGGTCCGGCTCCGCTCGCATGAGCGCCGACAGCACGTTGGTGTCCAGAACGATCATTGACCGAAGCTCGGCGGTTCGATGGTTCGCGTTGGGAGTTGCGCAAGGTCTTCCGTCAGCCCGATGCGTGCAAAGCGTTCGGAAATGCGCGTTCCGAGTGGTTGCACAGGCGCCGGGCGCGCCGCACTTGCAAGCACGGACGAACGGAGAATCTGCCGCACTTCTTCTTCCATGCTGCAGCCGTGAAGTTCGGCCAGCGCGCGGATTCGGTCGCGGATGTCATCCTCAAGGTTTCTGACAATGAGTTGTGCCATGAGAATGAATGATAGCATGATATCTCCTTTGTTCAAGTGAAATCTATTGAAATCCGTCAGCCAGATCACCATACGTCCAGATTGCGCCATCACCCAGAATGACGCGGAATTCCATCGATGAACTTCGGAGCCGTGCGTTTCCGCCGTGATTCACGAATGTGCCTGCACGCACCCCTAGACTCCACCGGATGCGAACGGACTCGCTCATTCCCGCGCAGGACGCGCACGGGTCGGACGCCTTCGGGCCGGACCACCCGGGCCTTGATGCCGCTGTCTTTGACGACATCCAACGCGTCTGGGGATTCGACACCCTGCGTCCGCTGCAGGCCGAAGCGATCGCCGCAGGCATTGCAGGCCGCGACAGTTTGGTGGTGATGCCAACGGGCGGCGGCAAGAGCCTCTGCTACCAAGTGCCACCGCTCGCCGCCGCGCGTGCTGGCGATACGCGCATCGATGTCTGCGTGAGCCCGCTCATTGCCTTGATGAAAGACCAAGTGGATGGACTGCGCACCAACGGCTACCCCGCCGCGTCGCTGCATTCGGGCATGACCAACGAAGAGCGTGATGACGTGCGTCGCGCCGTTCGCGCTGGCGAAGTGCGCTTGTTGTTCGTGTCGCCGGAACGCCTGCTGGCGCCGGGGTTCGATACATGGCTCGGCAGCGTGGGTGTACGCGCCATTGCCATTGATGAGGCGCACTGCATCAGTCAGTGGGGGCACGATTTCCGACCCGAGTATCGGCAACTCAAGCAACTGCGACGCATGTTCCCAGGGGTCAGCCTGCACGCATGCACCGCCACCGCCGCGCCGCCAGTGCGCGATGACATCGTTGCGCAGCTGGAATTGATCGATCCGCTGGTATTGGTTGGGAATTTCGATCGCCCCAACCTGATTTACCGCATCGAACCGCGCATTGATGGGCGCAAGCAGATTTTGGGCGTTCTTGAGCGGCATCGTGGCGACGCGGTGATTGTCTATTGCATGAGCCGCAAGGAGACGGAGGCGATCGCGGAGTACCTGAGCAAAGAGAAATTCAATGCGGCGTGCTACCACGCGGGGATGACTTCGATCCAGCGCTCCAAGGTGCAGGAGCGATTCACCGCTGAGAAGCTTGACATTGTGGTGGCCACCGTGGCGTTCGGTATGGGCATTGATCGCAGCAACGTGCGCGCGGTGGTGCACATGACTATTCCAAAGAGCATCGAGCATTACCAGCAGGAAACCGGGCGTGCTGGGCGCGACGGCCTGGAGAGCGAATGCGTGCTGTTCCATTCATACGCTGATGTGGTGAAGTGGAATTCCATCACTGAGCGCAGCACCAACGAGGCGCGCGCGCGACTGGATGAGGAGGGTGCGGACGCCGAGGCGTACGAGGCGCTTGATGCGTCCGTGGCGCAAGGTCGCGTGCAACTTGAAGCGATGCAGCGGATGGCAAGCGGCGCGGTGTGCCGGCATCGATGGCTTGTGGAGCATTTCGGGCAGCGTTACGAGCCAATTGCGCGCGAAAGCCGCGCCGGTGACGCGAACGGTTGCGGCGCGTGTGACGTGTGCATGCAAGAAGTGCGCATGGCCACCGATTCCACCACCGTGGCGCGCAAACTGCTGAGCGCAGTGGTGCGTACCGGTCAGCGCTACGGCGCTTCGTATGTGGCGGATGTGGTGCGCGGCGCGGAGACCGAGGAAGTGGCGCGGCGCGGGCATGCTTCGCTGCCGACGTACGGAGCGCTCAAGGATGATGACAAGAAGACGCTGACCAATTACATCTTCCAGTTGGTGGAGCGCGGATTGCTTGCGCGTACCGATGACGAACACCCAGTGCTGGTGTTGACCGTGGAGGGGCATCGCGCCCTGCGCGGCGAGATGGAAGTAGCACTGCGCGCGCCGCCGCGTGGGCGTGGGCGCAAGCATGCAACCGCAGCAGCGGTGCACGGCGCGCATGAAGTGGACGCCTCGCTCTTTGATCGCTTGCGCACCTTGCGGCGCGAACTTGCCACCACGCGCGGCGTACCGCCGTACGTGATCTTTAGCGATGCAACGCTCATGGAGATGGCTGCTCGAAAGCCGCAGTCACTCAATGAATTTGCAGAGATCAAGGGCGTGGGCGAGAAGAAGCTGGCAGACCTGGGGCTGACGTTCTTACGTGTGATTAATGAGTAACTCGTAAAGCGCTGTTCGGCGTGCACGGCTTGCGCGGCCCGCCCCATCCGCCCGTCATTCATGCCGCCTCATCCAAGACCGGATTGAGATGAACGGCTTTACGAGAGATTCAACTCAATCTCAATCGTGCCGTTGATCTTGTCCTGCATGATGCCGATCTTCTGCTCGCGGGCGAGCTCAAGCATCGCAAGGAACAAACCAATCGCCTCGCCGCGGCTTCGACCCTTAAAGATGTCTTGCAGTGTCATTCGCTTCTCGGGCGCATGATCAAGGCGGTCCACCAAGTCTGACTGATGCAACGAAATCGGCGTGTCGTCGTACTCCACGCGGTGGTCGCCCACCTTGGAAAGATCAATGCCTGCAACGATCCGCTCGTAGGCCTCAATCAAGTCCATCATGTGGACGTCTTCCATGTCGTACTCGCGCTCGGGCTCTTCGGGGAGCGTGGCGCCGCGACCGGATACCGACCATCGCTGCGCAAACTCCTGGCGCAGACGTGAAAGTTCATCCGCTGCGGTGCGGTACTTCTGATACGCAAGCAACTGCTTGACGAGTTCGAAGCGCGGGTCGGTGTCATCAAGCGCCCCGCCCTCGCCGCCTTCACCCGGTCCGCGCGCACTTGCAGGCGTCAGCGTTCGACTCTTAATTTCCACCAGCGTGGCGGCCATCACCAGGAACTCGCCGGCAACATCAATGTCAATGGTGTGCAGCTCCTTCAGGAACGCAAAGTATTGCTCTGTGATCTGCCGGATCGGAATATCCGCAATATCCACCTCCGCCCGACGGATCAGGAAGAGGAGCAG
>CALQCP020000027.1 GCA_943329105.2 Chitinophaga pinensis
GTTCCACCATGGCTACGCGCTTGCCTAGTTTGCAAGCCTGAATCGCCGCACTTTGACCAGCAGGTCCGCTGCCAATCACCACTAGGTCATATTCGTAGATGGCTTCCATGGACTGCGCAGCCTAGCTGCTGATGCCACTACTTCTTGGCGGGCGGCCAGCACAACACCCCCCAATCATCGGAATATCCATGATTGATGACCACTTGAATGGCCACGAGCGCCACCGCATCCAAAATCATCGATGTTCGCTTGAGAACCGTGCGGTTCTCGCGGCTCCCATAGGTGGATCCGCCCTGCGCCAACTGCGCATGCACCAGCGCGCAACGCTCCAATAGGTGAGCCAATACCTTGTCCCACCGCCTGCGAACAATGAGCTCCTTCAGATCGACGCTGGCAAAATGCCGCGCCAAATAGCGATCGGCAAACATGCTGGCGACCAATGTGCGGTCACGTTCGAGCGTGGCTGCAATGATTCCATCCTGATCGGTTGCAGCAAGTTGCTTCACAAATGTCGCGAGCGCGGCACGCTCTGCCACCGGTTGATTGCGCGCCACATCCCAGCGCGCGCACAATGCAGATAAGCCCGCCCACTGCGCAAGCACGCGATCGTCAAGCTCTGCTTCGCGGCACGACTCGGCATGTTCAAGCCACGTGAATGCACGATGGATACGAATCCGGTTGTCCTCGTATAGCCGAGCATTAGCGTACGAATCCCGCCGCGGCTTCCATAATTTACGGAGCGTGGCCAGAGGGAGCGGTGCGGAGAGAATGCTGGTGCGCATGACACAGCAGCGTAGCGTTGAACAGTCATGCTGATGAAAGCACGGTTATGCAGGCTTGGCAGCGGGCTCGTCCCACGGCTCGATGTGCGCGGTGGCATTTCCACCATCGGTACATCCCAGGGCAACCTCAATCTCGTACTCAATGGACGAAGCCAAGTCATGCGCAGTACGCACATCCAGTGAATCGTCCACTTGCACATGAAAGTCCACCCAGTGGTGCCTGCCAATGTGCCGGGTGCGCAATTTGTGCCAACCTCGAATCAGCGGCGCACGAGCGCCCGCCGTGCCGCTGACATGCGCATCCAGAATCTTGCGCACCGTCTCGTAATCGCCAGCGTCCTGCTCATCAACCAATTCTCCAAGCGAGCGCCGCACCATGCGAATCCCCAGACCAACCAAGATGCACGCCATCAGAATGGCAACCAGCGGGTCGATCCACACGAGCCCCGTCATGCGCACTGCTACCAGCGCAGCAATCGCGCCAAGGCTGGTGATTGCATCAGAGATCAAGTGCCGACCATCGCCAACCAGGGCCGCGGAGCCACTCCGTCGCCCAAGCTTCATCAGCCAAGCTCCAAGCACGCCATTACCCACAGCAGTGGCGCCGATGAGAATCAAGCCCCATTCAATGCGCTGCACGCCAAGATCGCCAGCCAGCATGCGGTGCACCGCTTCCCAAACGATGCTCGCACCGGCTGCACCGATGAGCGCACCTTCCACTGACATACTGACAAATTCAAAGCGCCCGTGACCGTACGGATGCGTGCGATCTGCAGGCCGGTGCGCCTGCGAAATTGCCCACAGCGCAAATCCACTTGCCACAACATTGATGATCGATTCGAGCGCATCGCTGTAGACCGCTGAAGACCCCGTCAGCCGCCACGCAACAAACTTCACCGCCATCAGTACAAACCCCACCGCTACTGCAATCGCCGCAGCGCGGCGTTCAGTGGCGTGCATGGCGACTGAGGCTTCAGTTGCCATGGTCATCAGGCGCGGTTGCTGCAGCGTTATCCGGAATGGAAGGTGTTGGAGGTGCTGCAGGTGCCGCCACTGGCGCAGTCACTGGCACCGCCACTGGCGCAGTCACCGGATCCGGAGCGCCCGCATCCCCAGCACTTTCGATGAAGACATCAAGCAACTGTCCAGGAGCGACTGGCACCTTTGGATCCTCAAACACGTAGATCACCTGCAGGACGCGGGTGTCAATGCGCTCGGCGTTCTCGCCAGAAAGCGTCTTCTTCGGCAACACCAGCGGCACACGACGGACAAAGCTCACTGGAAAGCTCGCCTGCCGCCCGCCACGGAGTGAGGCGATCGCCTTGCCCTTATCACTAAACCGCCAAGCATCAAGTTCATCAATATCCACCCGGATATAGAGGGGATCAAGGTCACCAAGCGTCATTTGCGTCTTGGCACCGGGACCCGCTGCGGCGTACTGCCCGGGGCGTGCGTCAATGCGCAGAATTTGTGCGTCAATCGGCGCGCGCGCAATGCAGCGATCAAGCTCCGTATGAATCATGCCCACCTCGGCCTTGGCGGTAGCAACGTCAGCTTCAATGACCCGCAGATCTTCTGGATAGGTGCCTTTGCGGACGAATTCCAAGCTTGCTTCTGCTTCTGCGGCCTTGGACTCAGCGTTGGCTACTTCATACTCCCGCGTCGGAAGTTCATTGTGACTCATAGCGCCAGCTTCGCCGATAGCACGCAGACGATCAAGGCGCCCCTGCGCATCACGCACCGCGGCACGGGTCTGATCCGCACGCGCCTGCGCCTGCTTCAACATCTCCGGCTTTGGCAAGCTGCGCGACTGTGCCAAGCGTGCCTCAGCGGCAAATGCGCGCGCCTCTGCGCCAGCCGCCTGTGCGGCCAGCGCGCGGCGGTCGATGATGAAGAGCGGCTGCCCCTTCACCACACGCTGCCCTTCCTTCACCAATACCTCTTCGATCAAGCCACTGACAGGCGCGCCAAGCTCAATCAGTTCCGACGATGGCTCAACGATGCCCGAGCCGCTGACTCGGTCGCCATACGGCGAGGCCACCGGCGGCACCATCGGCGGAGGTGCTGGCATAGCCGCATTCTGCTTAGCGACGGTGTACGCCGAAGCAACGATGCCAACGACTGCGAGTATCGGGAGTGCGATGAACTTCCAATTCATGATCGATGCCTGTGTGGGGGGACTGTGACTGGCAAGGAAGCGTAGTTCAATGGCGCTTGGCGGCGTCGCCCATCCGCTGTGCGGATTCGGCAAGTGCCTCTGCTGGGGTACTGACGTGGGTAACGCGGCCGTCATCAAGGTGAGCGATGCGGTCCGCGAAGTGATAAATACGTTCGTCGTGCGTTACCACAATGACAACGCGCTCAGCAGCGGCGGTGAGTTCACGGATCAGCCCCATGATCTTCTGGCCGGTGGCGCCGTCAAGCGCACTGGTGGGTTCGTCACACACAAGGAGGCGGGGACCGGTCACCAACGCGCGCGCAATAGCTACCCGCTGCTGCTGTCCGCCCGAGAGCTTGTTGGGGCGAGTCAATTCGCGGCCCTTCAATCCAACTTCTTCCAAGAGCTTTGCGGCGCGGTCGAGGGCATCTCGCTTGGGATGGTGCCGCAGCAACAGGGGTACAGCAACGTTCTCCAGGATGGAGACTTGTGGAATCAGGTTGAACTGCTGAAAGATAAATCCAACATTCGCCCCGCGCCAAACAGTGCGCTCGTGGTTACTCAGCGCGGATGGATCGGTACCAAGCACCGCCAGTTCGCCTTCATCGCGTTGCAGCAGACCCGCCAGAATGGAAATCAGCGTGGTCTTTCCACATCCCGAAGGCCCAACCAGTGCCATCATTTCACCAAAGCGCACTTCAAGATTCACACCGCGCAGCGCGCGCACCATGGAATCACCGACACCGAAGGTCTTGAACACTTCATTGCAAACGATGCTATTGGCCGGCTCGCTCATCCTTGGAATACCTCGGATGGATCAAGTTGCACCACGCGACGCATGCTGAAGAGACTGGAAGCAACCACAATGAAGATCACCGCCGCGGCGGCAATCACCGGAATGTGCCAGGTCATCTTGAATGCCAATTTGTCGCCAGGAATTGCCAGGCCAACAATCGAAGTGACCCCCAAGCCAAGACCAAGCCCAAGAACGCCCGCAACCGCGCCTTGTAATGCCACTAGGCCAAGCAGTCGGCCCGTCGTCGCACCCATCGCTTTCATCGCACCGAAATACTTCAGATTGTCAAGCGTAAAGTTGTAGAACATCTGCCCCGCGATGGCTACACCCACCAGAAATCCAAGGGCAATGGCAATACCAAAGTTGATGGGGATTCCGGTTTGCGTCATCCAATAGGTAATGGTGGTCCACGCAAAGTCATCCGGGGTGTACACCGCGAGTTCGGTCTCGCGCGCGATGCGGTCACGCAATTCCGTCACGGAAACTCCGGGCGCCGCCTTCACAAGAATCATGCTGAGGGTTCGGCGATTCGCTGGCGCAAATCCAATCGCTCGCGAATACGTGGTGTAGATCGTGGGAACATTCTGGAATGTCGGCTTGGTCTCCGCGATACCGCCGATGACCGCGCGCCGCTCATTCAGCTCGAGTTCCTCACCGATTTCAATCGGACGTTTCGGACCAGTTGGATTGGCAGGATTGATGGGTTGCGCTAGACGCGAACGAGCACCACGCGTCTCAATGATGATGGTGTCTGGCTTGCGCAGGACACTGACGTCACCCTTGATCATGCGCGCTGGCACACCAATCAGGCTTGCATCATCAACGCCCACCACATCGCAAATCTGCCGCGCACCACTTGGAAGCTTGGCAACCAAGAGACCTTTGAAGAGCGGCACTGCCCAACCCACTCCGTCCACGCTGCGTACGCGCTGCAAGGCAGTGACTTGCATCGGCTTGGTGTCATCCACAAACTGCATGGTTGGATCGGTGACCCAAAGATCTGCCTGTGGAGTTTCCTCAATGAGCGCGTAGGTGCGGCTCATCAGCCCAACAAAGATGCTGGCCTGCTGCGCAATGAGCAGTGTTGCAAAGGAGAGCCCCAGCAGAATTCCGTAGAACTTTGCTGTATCACCGAAGAGCATCTTGATGGCGATGGTTCGCATAGAGAAGTCTGCTCAAAGCTTCAACTGGAAGCCAAACTCAACCGTGCGATCCGAAGGAAGATTGAACGCGCTGGTCACGTCGGCTGCGTTGGCGTGCAGGAAGATGAAAATACCTTTGCGCCAGCCCGCCATGCGCGCCGGACCGCCAGGAACCAATTGCATCTTTCGTGCAAAGTAGGTGGTTTCTTCAGTATCGAACGGCAAGCCACGCTCGCGCGCGAGGCGCAAGATGCCCGGTGCATCGGGCTGCTCCATGAACCCGACGTGAGCCGAGACACTCCAGAATCCATCCGGCATCCACCGCACGGTGACGCGCTCGCGGTCGGCAACAAACGGCTGCTCGCTGGGGGCGATCGACAGAAGAATCACTTGCTCATGCAACACATGCGCGTGCTTCACGAAATTCACCAACGCAAACGGCGCCTGTGTGGTTGGAGTCAGGAACACGGCGGTACCGGGAACGCGCGGTACCACCTCCGACCAAAGCCGCGCGAGGAATTCATGAATCGTCTCGCCTTGGGCGGCAATCTGCCGTCCCACCGCCAGGGTTCCTTGATTCCAAGTGACCATCACTATTGAGCCGGCAGCCGCAATCGCCAGCGCGTACCAACCGCCATGGAACACCTTGAGAAGGTTGGAGGAAAGGAATGCCAAGTCAATCGCTAGGAATGAACCAACAACAATCCATACCACTGGCGGCTTCCATTTCCACGTCTTCAACGCCACCTCAGCAAACAACAGCGAGGTGATTCCCATGACCGCCGTGACTGCAATGCCGTACGCATCGGCAAGCGCTGCTGAGGAGCGGAACAAGAAGACCGTCATCAGGCATCCAATCATCATGGTCCAATTGAGGAACGGGATGTAGATCTGACCTTCGGTAAAGCTGGATGTGTGCACCACGGCAAGGCGTGGCAAATAGTTGAGGCGGATCGCTTGGCGCGCCATCGAGAAGACGCCGGAGATCATCGCCTGGCTAGCAACAATGGTTGCAAACGTAGCCAGAACAACCATGGGAATAACCCATCCCGCAGGCACTAGACCGTAGAACGGCTTGTATTGAGAAAGCAACGCGGGATCCGGCGGATTGGCGATCGCCCATGCGCCTTGGCCAAAGTAGTTCAGAATCAGGCAGGGCCACACGATCGTGAACCATCCAAGCCGAATCGGGCCAATTCCAAAGTGCCCGATGTCGGCATACAGCGCCTCGGCGCCCGTCACTACCAGGACAATTGAGCCAAGCAAAAGGAATGTGCCGGACGGATTCGCTGCAATCAGTTCGATGGCGTACAGGGGATTCACTGCGGCAAGCACACTTGGATCCGAGACGATGGCGCGCAGTCCAAGAAATCCCAACACACCAAACCACAGGAGCATCACCGGGCCGAAGATGCGGCCGATGTGCCCCGTTCCAAATCGCTGCACGGCGAACAAGAACACCAGCACCACCGTTGTTAACGGTGCCACCCACCCTTGCAGGCTTTCGTCAAAGACGGTGAGACCTTCCATTGCTGACAGCACGGAGATGGATGGCGTGATGACGCCGTCGCCGAACAGTAATGCACTGCCCATGATGGCCATGGCGCCAAAGAACGCCAATCGGTAATCCGCGCGCCGCTGCAGACCGCGGGGCAAGAGAGAGAGCAACGCGAACAATCCACCTTCGCCACGATTGGTGGCACGCATAATGAGCAGCTGATACTTCGCAACCACCACCAGGAATAGCGCCCAGAAAATCAAACTCAGAACGCCCATCACGAACGCGCGATCGGCGCTGCCGTGGTGGGCAATGGTTTCCTGAAACGCATACAGCGGGCTGGTTCCGATATCGCCAAACACCACGCCGACCGCGCCGATGGCCAACGCGATACCCCCGCCATGACCCTTGCTGTGCCGACCATTGGCGGAGTGCAGCTCTGCGATTGGAAGCGAGGCATCCACAACGCCTTGGGCGCCATCCACCACCGTCGGCACGAGGGGTGCTATCGGGGCGTCAAGGTCTGGGCGTGCGTTGGATGCGTCGTCTGGCACGTGCGGTGCCTCCGAGAGGGAGGCGGGGGGACATTGTACTTCGGCTGACGACGCGCTACATCAAGCGATTAGCGCTTGTTTGCTGGCTTAACAGTGAACGGCGTCTTTACTTTGGCCGTCACGCCGGTTGCCATATCAGTCGCTTCGATCGCTAGCCGATACTGACCGGCAAGCAAGGTGTCGGGGAGCCGAACCATCCGGGTAATGAATAGTTCATCGGTCGGCGCTGCGGCGGTGTGCGTTGCGTCGAGCGGACCTTCGCTCCAGATGACCGTTCCGGCCATGTTCTCAATGCGCAGCGAGTACTGGGCATGCGCTGCAACGCGCCCGCCGATTCCTGGCACGAATGGCCAATTGACCAGCTCGACATACACAAGGAAGCGATCGCCAGGATGCAATGACCCGGCATCCAACGGCTCAATGTCTCCGAACGCCCGAACCTTGGAAGCCATGACTGGATTCGCAAGTTTGATGGGCGGGGGAGCAGGTGCGGGTGCAGGTGCAGGTTCTGCGACCGGCACGGGCGCAGGTATTGGTTCTGGTGTTGGTGCGGGTGCAGGTTCCGGTGTTGGCGCAGGTGCAGGTTCTGCAACCGGCGCAGGCGAAGGTGTTGGTTCTGGTGTCGGCGCAGGTGCAGGTTCTGCAACCGGCGCTGGTTCTGGTTGTGGTGTTGGCGCAGGTGCTGATGTTGGTTCGGGCGTCGGCGCAGGTTCTGCGACTGGCGCGGGTGCTGGTTCTGGTTCTGGTGTCGGCGCGGGTGCTGGTTCTGGTGTCGGCGCGGGTGCAGGTTCTGCAACTGGCGCGGGCGCAGGTGTTGGTTCTGGTGTCGGCGCAGGCGCAGGTTCTGCGACCGGCGCAGGCGCAGATGCAGGTTCCGCAACCGGCGCGGGTGCTGGTGCTGGTTCCGGTGTCGGCGCAGGTGTTGGTTCTGGTGTCGGCGCAGGTGCAGGTTCTGCGACCGGCGCAGGCGCAGATGCTGGTTCCGGTGTCGGTTCCAGCGTCGGTTCCGGTGTCGGCGCAGGCGCAGGTTCCGGTATCAGCACAGGCTCCGGCGGACGCGCCGGCGTGGGCGCGGGTCGCTCGCGAACGCCCGCTCTGTCAGCGACTGGGACAATCGCCGTGCCAGTCATGGCGAGCGGCGCAACGGGGTTTGCAGCCTTCACCATCACCCGGCTCGGCATCGTTGGTTCTGGCGGAAGCTCAGCCGCACTTGCGGGCACTGCCTCGGCCACCCGTGACTCTGCAACCGCTGGCTCAGGTGCCGCCTCAACCGGCACGACCACTGGGGCCACCACCACCGGAGCAGCCGCAACAACGGGCATCGGTTCAACCACCATCACCGGAGCAGCGGCAACAGCGGGTGCTGGTTCAACCACCACCGGAGCAGCAGGAACAACGGGCACCGGTTCAACCGCCACCACCGGAGCAGCCGCAACGGCGGGCGCTGGTTCAGCCACCACCACCGGCACCGGCTCAGGAAGTAATGGCGGCGGAGCGGTATCGATCGCGCGCATGGTGTCCACCGGCATCGCTTCTGCGGACTGCGGCACAGGCAAGGCGGCAATCTGCATCGGATCCGATGGAGCCAAGGTCATCTCAAACATCGGTAGCGCGGAAGGGCGAACAGTCGGCGAACTTGTACGAACCGCTACCTGTGAATCAACACGCCGCCGCATATCGGCCTGCGGCAGCGGATCAATGGTCTCGCGAATGACGACGGGCTGCGCACGCACCGGAGTGATCGGCGGAGGCGCAGTGGGCTGCCCCGATGAACACGCCGCCAATGCGACGCATGTGGTGAGCGCGGTGAACGGGAGCAGCGTGTCTGAGTACTTCATCGAATGCGATCACCGATGGTAACCACTAGCGCCTCAAAGGTTCGAGCACTGTCCGAACTGAAACCCGACTTTGTGCGCGCATCAGTACGCACACTCTCCGCCAATAGCGCGGCTGCTCCAGCACTACCAAGGGCACGCGCCGCGCGACATACCAGTGCCTGTGCATCGCCCCAAATTTTGAGTTGCTTGGCAATTGCAAAGTCGTTCTGCCCGTCGTCCATGAGTCGCGCTGCATCGTGTGCCTTGCGCAGGAGGTCAACGATGGTCCACCCAATCAACGCGTCGGCGACGCCTGAAATACGGACCAATTCGTTCAACTTGACCAGCGCAGCACCCGCGCCCTTCTGGATGAGTACCGACTGCAACCCCCACGCCTGTTCCTCACGCGACTGACCAACAAATTCTGTAACCAGCGCACGTGAGATCGGCTTGCCCTCACCCGCTGCGGTCGCCAACTTGGCAAGTTCAGTATCGATGCGCGCCAAGTCCGGCCCGATTTTTTCTACCAACAGTTCCGCCGCACCCGCCGCCAACTTTGCACCATGGCGCTTCTCAGCACGCGCGCCACACCAACTGATCGCGTCCTTGTCTGATGGTGGTTCGCACTTAATCACTGCGCCACTGCTGGCTTCAACAAGTTTGTCAAACTTGCCCGGATTCCACCGTGCGCCCGCGCGCATCAAGAGCGTGCTCTCTTGCTGCGGATTCGCTGCGTAGCGTTCCATGGCCCGGCGCCGATCTTCAGCGCCCATGAATCCTTCAGCATTGTCTATCACGATGAGTTTGTGCTGCGAGAGCAACCCGTAGGAACGTAGTTCATCCATCACCTGCGCAAGGGTTACTGATGCTCCATCAAACTCAAATCGATCCACCGATCCAAACTTTTCTGTCAGCGCTGCATGAAGTTGCCGCGAGTGCTCGACGCGCGTGAACGAATCCTTGCCCGTGAGCACCACGATGCGCATGGAAGCGTCGGGGGACATACGGGATGCCTTCGATCCGGAAGCTGCTGAAGCGCGTGCCATCAGGCTGCGGAGTGTAAGACGGGCGCGCGGTACGCTCCAATCTGTGCCGGAAGCGAACTTTGACGGAATCGTCGGCCCCACCCACAACTACGCCGGGCTGTCGCCCGGAAACGTGGCGAGCACCTCAAATCAAGGGACAACCGCTCGACCACGCGACGCAGCACTGCAAGGCCTTGCCAAAGCCGCCGCACTCGCGCGACTGGGACTTGTGCAAGGCTGGATTCCGCCCCACGAACGACCGCATATCCCAACGCTGCATGCGCTTGGATTCACTGGCTCTGATGAGACGGCCATTGCCACTGCTGCCCGCGATGCGCCGCATCTTTTAGCACGCGCATCGAGTGCCAGTGCTATGTGGACTGCCAACGCTGCCACCGTCACACCTTCGAAGGATTCCTCTGACGGCCGCCTTCATATGACGGTGGCCAACTTGCGCACCATGCCGCATCGCGCCATTGAGGCGCCGCAGACGGCACGCACCCTGCGCGCCATCTTCCGTGATGAACAGCGATTTGTGATTCATGATGCGCTTGCCGCACTTGAGGCCTCGGGCGCACCGTCACCGTGGGGCGACGAAGGTGCAGCAAATCACACGCGGTTCACCGGATCGGGTGGCAATGGCGGTGAACATCCTGGCGTACATCTCTTTGTGTTCGGAGCGCAAGCCAGCGGCGTCGGTCGACGTCCTTCGCGCTATCCAGCGCGGCAAACCCTTGAAGCCGGTCAAGCGGTCGCAGCGCTGCACGGCATTCCCAACGATCGATGCATCCACGCCCAACAACATCCCGCAGCCATTGATCATGGCGTTTTTCATAATGATGTGATCTCTGTTGGAAATGGATCGTTCTATCTGGTGCATGAATTGGCGCTCCTTGATCAAGACCGAGTCCTTGACGATCTGGCTACAGCTGTCGGACCACATTTCCAAGCGCTGGTTGTGCCGGAATCGGAAGTGAGTGTCGCCGATGCGGTACGCACCTACCTCTTCAACTCACAGTTGATTTCGCTGGCAGACGGCACCATGGCGCTGATACTGCCTGTGGAGAGCGAAGGTCACCCAGGCATCGCGCGGCTGGTGCAGCGCATGGTGGATAGCGAAGCATGCCCGGTGAAGTCCGTCATTTACCTCAATGTTCGGGAGAGCATGCGCAACGGCGGCGGACCAGCATGCTTGCGACTGCGAGTGCCTCTTACTGCAGAGGAAGTATCGGCGGTCGCCCCGGGATGCCTGTGGACCCCAGCAGGCCATGCCGCGCTGGAGGCGTGGGTGCGTCGTCACTATCGGGATGAACTATCCCCAAAGGACTTGGCCGACCCGCAACTCTTGCGCGAGTCACGATCTGCGCTCGATGAATTGACCACCATCCTTGGCCTTGGTCCGATCTACGACTTTCAGCGCTAGCGATGCGCGCCGGGTGTGCACTGCGCGGGCGCGTTGCGAAGTACGCTTAACGACGTGGATCGAACCAAGCGCATCATCCTCTCCATAGTTCTGGCGACTGTCGTATTCACCGTGGTGTTGGCGCTCTACCTACGACGAGCGCCCGCGCCGCCGCCTGTTCCGCCCACACCCGTGCCTGAGCAGGAACCCGAACCCGTACTGCCGCCCATACTTGTTGAGGCTGGAACGGGGAACGCGCATGGTCCACCAACAGCACTGCGTGACTGGGTTGCACCAGAAGTGCTCGCCGCTCAAGAAGCCGCACGCCTTGCAGAGGAACTACGCGCAAAGTCGCGCGAGGCATTCGCGCGCGGCATAGCAGCACAGAAATCTGGTGATCATGCCGCGGCCATCGCTGCTTACCGTGAGGCACTCACCATTGATGCCGGCATGGCGGGCGCATGGACCAACTTGGCACTGGCATTGGATGCCAATGGCAGTAGTGCCGAGGGTCTTGAGGCTGCGCGCAAAGCGGTTTCGTTGCCAGCCATGAAGGACGCCAAGCGCCGTGCGCATGCGATGCATACTGTTGGCCACTTGGCTCTCAAGACTGGCGCGCGTGATGAAGCCGTTGCCGCCTTTGAGGAAGCACTGCGCGCCGATGCGCGGCAGGCTGCTGCGGCCCTTGAACTTGCAGCACTGTGGAATAGCGAAGAAAAGCCTGAAAAAGCGCTTGCGGCACTCCTAGTTGCCAAGGAAGCGGGCGCGGAAAGCGCTGCCATTTACACCGCGGTCGCCATTCACTGGTGGAATACTGGCGACATTACCAAGGCGCAAAGCAACGCAGATGACGCACTGCGCATCGATGCCAACGAGATTGAAGCGAAGGCGGTACTTGGTTGGTGCTACTTAGCACAAAAGCGTTGGGGAGATGCTGCACAGCGGATCGACGAAGTAGTGCGTGCGCGACCGAATGACGCTGATCTCCAAGCCGCGCTCGGATTCGCCTACGACAAGCTCGGTCGGCACCAAGACGCCATTGCAGCATTTGATCGTGCCATTGCCTTGGCGCCCGCGCATCCGTCGGCGCATGCACAACGCGGCGTGGCCCTTGAGGCCGTGGGCGATGTACAACGCGCGCGTCTCGCCTATGAGATCGCCGCCAAGAGTGGATCATCTGAAAGCGTTGCGGCATCACAGATGAAGTTGGCCGTGGTTGCATACAAGGACAAGCGTTGGGCTGATGCGCGCACCTTGGCCGAGGCCGCTATCGCCGCTGATCCCAAGTCCGTGCAAGCGCGCTACGTGCTCGGACTGGCGTGCTTCGCGCTGGGAGACCGCAAAGGCGCGGGGGAGCAGGAGTATCAACTCACCCTGCTCGATGCGGAACGCGCCGCGGATCTACGCAAGCTCATATCTGAGGAATGACTGGATGATCGTGCTGCAGGTGATCTCAGGGCCAGATAGCGGGAAGCAACACGTGTTGCCCGACACCGAGCCACAACTGATCGGTCGCAGCACGGAAGCCCTTGGTTCCACTGATTCCAGTGTGAGCAGGCGCCACGCGGAACTCACACCGTCGACCGGCGACTGGTACCTCCGCGACCTACGTAGCACGCACGGAACTTGGGTGAACGGACAACGCATTGAGTCGCGCGTGCAATTGCGAACCGGAGACGTGGTTCGCTGCGGCGATACGCAGATGCGTGTTCAAGCGCTGAATCCAGGCGCAGTAGCGACACCGGTGCCGGAGTCAGACCCTGCGCGGCTGCAGGCCATGGGTGAGACTGTTGCCACGATCAGTCACAGCGTGAAGAACATCCTGCAAGGACTTCGCGGCGGAGCTGACGCCGTGGAACTCGCACTGCGCCGTGGTGACCTGGAAATGGCGCGCGAAGGCTGGCCGATCGTTGCACGCAACCTTGATCGCATCTCCTGGCTCGTGATGAACATGCTTGCGTATGCCAAGGATCGCCCTCTGGAAATTGAAGAGTCAGATATCGGAGCGGTGGTCTTGGAAGCATGTGAATTGATGAAGTCAACCGCGGAACGCCGCGGCGTTCAGTTACTCACGCACGTCGATCCCTCTTTGCCGCCTGCGCCGATCGATGCGAACGCCATTCATCAGGTGCTTCTCAATCTGCTTGCAAATGCAGTGGAGGCAGCGCCGGAGCGGAGTGGTCGGGTCACGGTGCGTTGCGAGTTCGATGCGCCACACGGAGTATTCCGCATTGATGTGAGCGACAATGGCCCAGGGGTACCGATTGACCAGCAAACCCGTCTGTTTGAGGCATTTGCAAGTACCAAGGGACAGCGTGGAACCGGGCTGGGGCTCGCGGTAGCGCGCGCACTGGTTGAGCGTCACGGCGGAACCCTGACCTTCGCGGCACTGGCGCCACACGGCACACAGATGCGCGCGGAATTCCCAGCAGACCGCGGCGATCCAGACTCTGATCGAACCCGCGGACCATTACCAGGCCGTGAGCCAGACACCGAGTGGGACGCCGTCATTCAGTAAGTAGTTCAAGCACCGGGACAAATGAACTGACTGCGCTCAGTGACCGGCGATGATCTCACCGAGTTGCGAAGTCGGCAGCCGCGGTGGGCACCGTCTCCAAGATGTTCATAACAATCTCATCCGCGCCGCGGCCCTCAGCCTCCGCTTCAAAGTTGAGCAACACGCGATGCCGCAGCGCCGGAAGCGCCACTGCCTTGATGTCTTCCACGGAAACGGTGGCGCGCCCAGCAAGCAATGCTTTGACCTTCGCGCCAAGCACCATCGTCTGTGCCGCACGCGGGCTTGCTCCAAAGCGCAGAAATTGATTTACCAGCGGTGTGGCAAACTGCCCACGCGGATGCGTCGCCAAGACCACACGTACTGCGTAGTCCTGGACTGCATCTGAAATTCGCACTGCTCGCACCAGTTTCTGGTGACGAATGATGGTTTCTGCGTCAATGACCTTCTGCGGTTCGTCAATCGTCCCGGCAGTGGTGCGCGCCAGAATTTCACGCAAATCAGCGCGCGTTGAATAGCCAACTTCAAGTTTGAAGAAGAATCGATCCAATTGCGCTTCTGGCAACGGATAGGTGCCCTCTTGCTCAATCGGGTTCTGTGTTGCCATCACAAAGAACGGCTTATCAAGCTGATGCGTCGTGCCGCCAACGGTCACGCTGCGTTCTTGCATTGCTTCAAGCATGGCGCTCTGCGTCTTTGGCGTTGCACGATTAATTTCGTCGGCAAGCACAATCTGTGCAAAGAGCGGCCCCTTGCGAAACTGAAAGTCGCGACCGGATGGCGTCTCCACCACAATGGTGGTGCCGGTGACATCGGCCGGCATGAGATCCGGCGTAAACTGAATGCGCCCAAACTTCAACTGCAGCGCTTGCGCGAGACTGCGAATCAACAGAGTCTTGCCAAGCCCTGGCACTCCCTCCAAGAGCGCATGACCACCAGCGAAGAGGCACACCAGGATGCCGTCGATGATTTCTTCGTGACCAACGACCGCTTTCTGGACTTCTTTTTTGACGCGATCATGGTCGGCGCGGAAAGTAGCAATGAGAGCTTCGGTTTGTTGTGGGTCGGCCATAGGTTTCTCTCCAGCGTGCGCATCGTAAGCCGCTGCGGGCTAGCGCGGAACTTTCGCTGAATTTGTAGGGAAATCGCGAATGGTCAGCTGCCCCGCAACTACGATCCCCGCCAAGCCGCTCCGTGCGCGGCTCGTTGGACTTCGGAGGAATGCGGTCAAATTCCGCAGCGAATGCGTCACCGTAGGCCGTACCCGCGTGGGTACGTGCGAGCCGGGTCGACCGAAGTTCAAGGTAACCATCGATTTCCTGCGCACATCAGGAATGAGGATCTCGCATGCTCGCTTATATTCGGACATGGTCCGCCGCTGCATCACTCGCAGCCATCGTTCTTACTCATTCGCAATCCGATGCTGGCCTGGTTGCTCAGTACGACGTTGGTACCGGGGCGAATGCGTCCGTTGTCCAAGTGGACTTCACCAACGGCAATGCCTACCAAATCACCCTGCGCTGGGACACGCCCATGAACGGGTTCGATGCACTGCAATTGAGCACTTCCTCAATCAGCGGTGCCGCGCTGGCGTACGACACGTTCTCCTTTGGCAATTTCGTCACCGGCATCGGTCTTGGTACTGACTACCAATACGGCAACGGTGATCTGTGGCCGATCGAAAACTACTGGCACTACTGGACGACAGTGGACGGCGCTTGGGAGATGGCCATGTTTGGGGCCAGCGACCGCATACTCACGAACGGCAGCGCCGATGCGTGGGTATTCGGCTCAGGCAATGCACCACAATCCGTGCCAGCGCCTGGACTCGCCGTCTTTGCGCTCACGATGCTGCGTCGCCGCGCTCGCCGCTAAGGGCGTAGCTGCGAAGTGCACGGTGCTGCAACCGATCGCCGTGCTTCACGTACTACAAAACAAATCGCCCGCGCCGTCATGACGGCGCGGGCGATGTTCATTTCCACCTGAAATACGATCGGATTTACTTGCCAGGCAAGCGGTCGAGGACCTTGTCAATCAGCCCATATGCCAGCATTTCTGGCGCATTCAGCCACTTGTCGCGGTCGCAGTCGTTGTGAATTGTCTCCCGCGTCTGGCCGGTGTTGTCGCTGTACAGCGCATACAACTTGTCGCGCAGACGCAGAATGTGCTTGGCGTGAATCTCCAGATCCGTCGCCTGACCTTCGATCACTCCGCCGATCAACGGCTGGTGCATCAGATTCTCAGCGTGCGGCAATGCGAAGCGACGACCCTTGGTGCCGCTGCAAGCGATCACACTGCCCATGCTGGCAGCCTGACCAATGATGTACGTCGCCACTGGGCACGGCACAAATCGCATGGTGTCAACA
>CALQCP020000028.1 GCA_943329105.2 Chitinophaga pinensis
CTAGCAAGGATCGCCTCGATACTGGCTCCGGAGCGGACACTCCCTCGCCGACTACTTCCGCCGCTTGCTCTGCTTCGCGCTGTTTGTCAGCGCTCGCTTTCGCCTGATTACTCTTGAGACACCGATCTAATGATGATTGGATTTGCAAAATCTTTGCGTCTCGTTCCTTCACTGCAATGTCGCGACGCTTCACCCGACCTTCGAGGTCTACAACCTTCGCGTCTCGACTGATCTGCGCCGCCACATCCACTCCGATCGCCGCTGCCGCATCCAGCGCAGATGCCGATAGCGGTGGCAAGGGCCCTGTCGCAGAACGAAGATGCGGGTTATTCCGCAATATCGCTTCCTTCTGCTCCTGAAGCTCCTTGGATGTCCATGACAGAAGCGGCCGCCCGATCGATGACAAGCCCCATCGAACAATCGCTAGTCCCTCGTCGGTAACAAGCCAGTCGAGTGGATCAGTCGGTACGTTGACATGACGAAGTGTCGCATAGGCTCGAACTAAGATTGCTGAATCGGGCCGAGTTTCTGATGAACGAATGAGTTCACGATGGCGCTCGACCAATGTCTCGAGTGTTGCAAAGTCCGCATCCAACCACGTTCGCAATCTCTCCGACGCCGTGGCTGCTTGGGAACATGAACCGAACACCAAGTACTCCACGCCAGAGCCGTCCCTGTTCACTTGCGAGAACGTAAACGAGCGCCCAAGAAACACGCGCACCCACTCACTGCGAGCAACAACTGGGACTCCAAATGCATCCTTTGCTAGGTCTGCAGCCGGCTCACGGACCACCGCCCACACTTGGTTGGCGGTCATCTCTGTGCCCCCGTTGGCAGTACCACAATAGTGAAAGGCGCACTGACGACAGTCCGGTCACACGCGGAGAAGCGCAGTGATTGTTGACCAACGCTTCCTGCCACCACTAGTCGCCAGACATCGGAAGCAAAGTCACCGCGCAGCTCCCGGGTTCCAGTGGCGGAATCCAGCGAAACAAGGGATTCCTTAGTTCCCGTGGGAACTCCTTCAATACGCCCGCGACACACCGAGCCGTCTCCGACGCGGTGGGACATGATCGCTATCGGTCGCCACGCTTGACCGGTGACCACGATGCGCCCTGGCTCAGCGACAATTGAAACACCCGTTCCGTCAAAGTGAGTGTCGGAAGAGAGCGCGGCCATCCGTGCGGGGTCGATGGCGAACTTCGCCTTCGCATTACTTTCTCCGCCACCAATCAATTCCAAGCCAGCCCCTTCAGCCCACTGGATGAATCCAGGAGCAAGTTGATCAAGTTCAATCCCAATACGTAGTTGGCACGGACCGTCATCGCCCAAACACCATGTACGCAGGGATCGCTCGAATCGGATCTCACATCCACCAGGATTCGGGGGAGCCAGAGGCGCTGGCGCCGACTCAGACGCCGCTGCGGGGTTCGGCGCTGGCGCCTGTTCAGGTGCTGGCGCTGGCGCCTGTTCAGGTGCTGGCGCTGGCGCCTGTTCAGGTGCTGGCTCTGGCTCGGGTGCTGGACCTGGCTCGGGTGTTGGCTCTGGCTCCGGTGCTGACTCTGGCTCGGGTGTTGACTCGGGCTCGGGTGCTGACTCTGGCGCCGGACGATCAACGTATGTCGGGATTACCCGACGGCGACGAACTTGATCTGGAGGACCCAAATCAACGGGTTCATCGGGCGTTACCGAGCCCGCCGGTGTCGGCGTGACTGCTACCCGCGCCCCGTCATTCGGTAACAACGGGGAAGATTCAGGCAGATCATCAGTCGGCGGACTAACAGGTGGATCCGCAGAAATAATCCGGCCGCGCCCCTCGACGACGTGTTCGGCCTCTGGCAACACCACGTGTTGTGCCGTAAAGAATTCCGGACTCCAGCCGAAGACTGGTCGCCCAGGCATAAAGAACCAAAGAAGCCAAAGCAACATGAGAATCGCCGCAAGGACTGCTGCCAATATCCACCACCGAGCACTTCGTGGTCGCTCGGGCGGAACATACTCCTTCACTTCGATAGGTGGCGATACCACCACTGAGGGCCCACCAAAGGGCGGTAAAGTGACTGGTGGCACAACGACTGGTGGCACAGCGACTGGTGGCACAACGACAGGCGGCACCGCCGGGGGTGTGACCAGAACACCCTCGACCACAAACGGCGTCGATCGCGTTTCAGAATCGGCACCATAGGCTGCCACGACGAGTTGCTTACCCGTTGGCAGGCGCTCCGAAGCAAAGCGCCAACGACCAGAGCCGGGATTTCCCGATACTGACTCGTTTGTTCCTTCGACTGGCACTAGGTTGTTGGATGAATCGAACTCATACAACTGCACCGACGTAGCGGGACCACTCGTGTGCCACACAACGACGTGAACCGGCCGTCCATCGACCATCTCCGCCAATCCCATCGATCCAGAAACCTCAACCGGGCCTTGAGTGGGTGGGGGTTGTAGTTCCAATGGAAGAATGGCCCATCCACGAAGAACAACCTTGTGACCATCCCCATAAAATTCCCCGCGCTCCATCGCCCGTTGCACGCCGGACGCCGCGAGGCGATTGACCATTCGCAAGTGCTCCACTTCCGACCGTTGGTAGACAGCATCAGCCTGTCCACGTCCACCGATCGCTGAAGAAAGCGCTTTGTGGATACGAATGCGGTCCGCACGCGAGGCCGTCAGCAACAGGCTAATTTCCTCAATAGCTGCGCTGACCCGCTGAAGGCATGCTTGTAGGGTTACGGTCGCTCGAATCACCCGAGGATCTTTTGAATCGAGGCGCTGCAATCCGTCTATCTGCCAATCCACCGCGCGCGCATGTCCTTGTTGCACCTGCCTGCCTGCAGCAAGCATGCCACCAAATTGCCTATTGAGATAATCCGTAAACTGCAAGATCGGCCCATGTCCTGGGATCTCTATGAGGACTTGCCCTGGTTCAAGTACTTCAATCACTGTGGAACTCCCGCGGGACCGCTAAATGGCTCTACCGGGATGCGCATGACGACCGAGCCGTCACGTACAAGTCCGAAAGTTAACGGAGCAACGCCCGCGAGCTGTCCACCGGATGCCGGTGTCTCATGCTTAACAGAGTTGAATCGGGTGCCGGTTTGTACGGTAATAACTGACTCGTTCGTCTCGCAGAGCGACTGTTCGAGGCGGCGCGCGAAAGAAACCGCGACTGAATCAATGACCGCGTTCGGAATCCTAGCGGCCCGAAACTCGACATAAAATCGTGCCGAGATAAATCGAATCGCCTCATCACGGCGTGATCGAATGCGACCAACTTCACCGGTTTCATCTCTCGATCGGTTGAGGTCCGCATGAGATGCCCACAGTCGCTCAATCGCCTCGGCCTCTTCGGCAAAGACCTGAAGCCGCGATATCTGCGAAGGCGGCCACAATTTTTCTGCATCCCCAAGGCCTAACCGCGATAGGAGATCGCCGCTACCAGTGGCCAGCGGACCCGCGATCGACTCGGGCGCACTTGTATGGCGTGGCAACGCGTTCGGAAATGCAACATCAAGTCCCTCGACAACCCCATCCTCCGGCATGCGGAGGCCGCGATCTGCAACGAACGCGGAAGCCTTCATGGCCACCTCCCGGTTCAGGGAATCAAACTCGACCATTTGCTGCTGTTGGCCGAATGGCGAGTTGAAACGCTCGTACAACTGTCGCCAATAGCGTTCTTGGGCCGCATGGAATGATGGGGCACCGACAGAAAGAGGAGCGTTTGAATCCGGAGGGAGCATTGTGATTATGCGTCGCCCTTGTCCACTGAACGAAAGATGCCTGTGTCAATCCAATAGCCCTCATTGTCGAGCAAGGTGCGAGGACGGAGCTCGAAACAATCCTCCGCTTGGTGATCCGGCGGAACCGTACCCTCGATACCGCCTACCGGGATGCTGATTCGATCAAAGCGCGGTGACGGCATGATGCGGTCTCCAAGTTGCACGTCCTCTCTTGGAGGCGGCGCCGTTCGCTCAAACTTCACTCGCACCTCTTTCATAAGCCCAAGCTGTTGCTGAAGGGCATCGATGTGCTGCTTCTTCAGTGATAACCGATAGATGGGCCGCGCCTCGGCGAGCGGGTCATCCACCCTGCGGCTCGCGATAGTCAGTGGCTGCAATGGCATCACTGCCAATCCCTTCGCGTCGGAATCGAAATTGATTCGGGAATCATTGGTGAAAGCCGCAGGGTTGGCAGGATTTGCGTCTTTTAAATATCCGATGATGAGTGCGGCCTCCGCATGTTCCCGCGCGGACTCAGCGTCATCATCAATGTTCAGCATGAATTGCCCCATTCCATGCCGGGCTGCAAACGCAAGCCAACCACCCACCACCCCACATGTTTTCGCGTCACCAATCCGTCCATTGCCATCTGCGAACGGATACCAATCATCGGCAGCTAACTCTGACAGAAAGAACACTTGTCCGGGAGGAACTGCCATCGACGCGTAGATCTGGTCGCGAATCGCCGGGTTGCTCGACGGCCGCCCGCCTACGACCATCAAATCGCAGTCGAACTGATCGATGATGTCGGCACACTGAAAGATCGTCTTCCCGATCGTATTTCGGACAATGCCTCTCATCACCTTTTTGTCCGCTTCAATAATCACATCGCGAAACTGCATTCGAGGTGCATTGCCCCCCGAAACACGAGTCTGCAGCGCGTCAAGGATGCTGAGATTATTGCACGCATGCCCAATCTCAAATCGCACCGGCGCACCCTCACTCGCTTCGAATGTGGAGAGGCAGTGCATCGCAACTGGCATCCACACCTCGCGCACGAGGCGCTGCCGCAGTTCTCGCACTTCGTCGTTCGGGGTCGACGTTGATGCAAACACCTCATTCCATCGCTGGACCGTGATTTTGCACTGCCGGATGATCGCTGGGAAAACCACTTCTTCCAGGATGCCACGCACAACATCATCTCCAGCACGACTGATGCCGTCATGAAAGAGCGTCTTGCACTGGAATGCCACGGCAGCCCGCATGTTCCCATTCACTGTGTAATCAGAGATAGCAAGGTCGATAGTTCCACCACCGATATCCAAAGACGCCATGCGCAGTGTGTCGACATCCTTACGACGACGACCCAGTGCCCCGATGAGCAGATCGGGATCGGCTTGGAACCGATGCATTGACTCGCCGTACAGCCAACAGACTTGGATCGCAACCGCCTCATCGCAAACGAGCTGAACTACAGGTGGTCGCATACCAAAGTCGCGGTCAACCGTGATGTGATCGACGCCAGAACAAAAGGCTTCGGGGGCTGATCGGAATTCAGACCAAAGCCGAGCGGCGCGCGATGCAGCCTTGTCTAGATTCTCAAGTTCAACGCTATGGAACCCAACTGGGTAAGTGATGACTAAATTGCGAATCTGCCGCCGCCGCTCCGCGAGTGGCGCATTCGCCGCCGCGCGTCGCCATTCAGGCGAATTCACCTGCCGAAATGCCTGTTCAAGGATTTCCACCATCGACCAGACCATGCAAGCCGCACGTGGATAGTCTGGCTGCGCCGGGACACCCGCGATCTCGGGCGCCTTTGTAAGCGGATTCCGTGGACTCATTCGCCGGAGGACATCACCGTGAATACGCGGCGACATTTGCTGCTCATCCTCGCGATTCGCGCATCGCCATTCCCACGCAACCCTTTCCTTGTCTTCCCAAAGATAACGCTTCGGAGTACTGATTCCGAGCGGGCGAACATCCCGTTTCGAACGGAGTAGGGCATCGAGAGCCGGCTGGCCCATTTTGATAATTGACAGGAATCGAAAGCTAAATATTCCTTCCACTGCGCGGGGCAGAATCTCATGCTCAACAAAAGCCGACTGTGTCAAGAAGGGACATTTAACCGCGTTTAGCGGATCATCGGGATAAACCAACTGCAGACTTTCGCGGCGACCCCCTTCGCGCTGCTCAACTAAGAGAACACATGTTCGGCTGTTGCCAAGGTCGACAATCACATCAACACCAACTGCCAGGCGTTCTTCCGGGCGAGCATCGAAGTGCAATCGGGCCATGCCGTGCTGGTTCAGGTAACTAGCGAGACCAGCAATGGCCAACTGTGCAGCGTCCATCGCCTGCCGAGATCCAGGCGACTTTAAACCGGATGTGATCGCGCGAATGGATTGACGCGCGGCGTCGGTGCCCCAAAAGACTGGACCACATGGATCCGGTACGCGCTCACCGAGTTCGTCCGCGGCTAGCCCTTCCGGACATCCATCACAGTCGAGGGTCGTCTCAACGGCGAGACAAACAGAGACGCGCTGGTCCTTGCCATCTTGAAGGGCAAGAAACACCATAACCCAAAGACCGCCAGCGTCATAAGGGACCGGAAGCCAAACGCCATCGGGCGATGCGGCCAGCAACTGACCGAGCACCGACATATCGGCAAGTCGGGATTTGAGTTTTGGGGCCCCTTCTAAATCAAGCTGATCATCGCTGAACTCATCTGTCACGCTCGCACTGGAGCGAGCCCGAGGCGCAAGTGGTGCGATCACAGACAGACTCCCCTCCGGAGCGACTTTCACCCGGGCGCTGAACTGATGAGCAAGCAGATCTTTCAGCGAAATATCTTGGAGCTGTAAATACTGGATACCGCAATTCGGGACGAGGCGAATCATGTTCTGTCGAGTGTGTGTCATGGTGTTTGCGCCAGCGATGCGCTGCGATCTTGTGCGAACTTAAAGACAACTCTGTCGGCTATCGGTGCCCCGGACATATCTGCCGGAGACGCCGGTTCGCCGCCAAACACGATGCGGTGAATTGCTGCGAACTCCTGCAAAGCAAGTGCATCTGGTAAGTGGTCTGGCTTCAAGGACCGTGTACACCTTGATGGAAACCAAGAATTGACGGATTCAAGAAGCTGCACACTCCAGCAACCGTGTTTGATGTGCAACAAATCGAGCCTCTTGAGCGCGGCGTTGGCTGATGCTGCTTGGAAGCGCTCGGGCTTCGCTAGCGCCGAGAGAAGTACAGCCCGCGCGCAGAGTTCACTGTAGTGATCCTCGGTAGCAGACTCGCCAATTTCGGCAGCAGATAGAGCCAATGCCGCCAAGATTTCTGCTGCTTCGTCAAAGGACTTCCAGGCAGCGGGATCTCCCAAACTACAACGAGCCGCGCCCTCGATCATCAGGAGTTGCCAATCCTGTCGGCTAGGCCCAGCATCACTTGTAACCGGATCCGGCACCAGTGAATGAAGTGCTGACGTGCATCCCTCGGCCGTAGTTGCAGGAAGCTTCCATGACGGATCGAGCGTGTGCTTCCATAGATTCACCGACGCGACAAGGACTGCGTACTGCCGAGCCACAGCCGGCGTCCACATCCCGTCACGCTCTGCCGCGTTCCGAATCGAAAATCCAGAGAGCCATGCTGAAGAAACATTGCCCGTCGAGCCAGCCTCGCCGATCAGCCGAACGACTCCGCCAGTCCGACTTGCGAGATAACGCGGAACCCGAACGATGTCTTCGACTGACCATCCCGCCTTCGCAAGCTTCTCATTGGCAAGGATAATGACGTCTATGCGCGCGTGCATTGACGCGAATTCATCTGCAATACGTGCAACTTCACCCGTGTCATCATCAATCAAGCCGTCTGTAAACAGAAACACTTGAGTGGGCTTCGCCGCGGCAACGGCACGCAGAGCATTCAGTGGGTAAGTGTCGCCACTCGCACTGTGACGTGTGATCCACTCATCACAAGCCACCATGCTTGCATCCCGCTCAGGAGAGAATGATCCTCGAATCAACATACCCCTATCGACGTTTGCACCAGACGGGATAGGCATTACCGTCGCGTCATCGCCGAAGAAGCTCACCATAAATGCCGATGATGGCAAAAGTCGATGAATAGCCTGCTTAGCGGCAGACTTCAGCCCATCCAAGGGCGGACCCACCATGCTTTGTGAACTATCCAACACAAACGCAAGACGCTCCCCTGTACCAACAACTCCGAGGAATTGGCCCGCACGCATTGGACAACTCAGTTCGTCCGCATCTAGTCGATTGAGCGCCGCTTGTGCGAGACGAATGTGCGCGTCGGCCTCTAACGGTCGCAGGCGAGCGAGCCAGAGATGACAAGCCGCCTCATTCAGGGGAGCCTCGGGTACTTGGCATACGCCCTCGAACTCCGCAAGGGCAGACTCGATAATGGCAGGGTCAACGGCGTCAACCGCATCCCCAACTACTGATTGCGAAAGGATGGCACAGCCTAAATTATTACGCAGAACGCCCATGGCAAATGGGTCTGTCACGATCGCGGTATCTGCAAGTAACGCGCGAATTGAATCAATGGGAGTGCCTGTGTGGCAGGCAAGATCAACCGACTGAGTCAAGGCTTGGGCACGCCAAGGACTTTGATCACCGGCGCGAAGTACGGCAGGCAATTCGTGTGCCGCAAATGCACATGCACGGCGAGCTTTGAATTGAGATTCCGGCGAAGCCGCTGACGTCACCAATTCATCTGCTGTTGTTGATCGCTCCTGGGCGTGTTTCGTCGATGTCTCCGTAGGAACCCAGGCGGTCTTACGCTCGGCGCTCGAGCGCGAATCATCAGAACAACCGATGAGCGGCATCAGCCCTGCAAGGATCGCGCCGACCACCAACACGCCGAAGCGTTTGCACCGGAGTTTGTGCGAACTTGCCCACATTAGATGAAAGTGTACCATTCATAAGCCATTGGGACGATGCAACGCCATTCCGAGGACGAGTAAACGTGCGTACCAAACGACGAATCTGGCTGGCCCGATCAATGCACCGAGTTTGCAGCTTGGCGCTTCTTGCAGTTTCCTTCACCATGCAGCCCGCTGCGATCGCGCATCAAGCTGCAGATCCACAACCGCCCGTCCTGCCGGAACTTGGAAAAAAGCCGGAAGAGGCTAACCCTTCATTGCCACCGGGCTCGGGAAACGGAAACAACAAAGCCGGACAGCGCGCGCCCGCGCTTACTGCCGCACCACGGGCCCCACTGCCAAGACTCTTGCCGCAAAAGACGCCTAGTCGGGGTCAAGTACCCCCACCAGCAGGTGGGGGAGGCGGTGGTGGCGGCGGTGGCGGAAGCGGTGGCGGCGGAAGCGGTGGCGGGGGAAGCGGTGGCGGGGCGCCACCATCGAACAGCCCACCGGAAGCGAATCCAGATGAGGGCTCCAATCCTGAACCGCCCAACAAAAGGCCTCCGATAGTCCCGGACAATCCGGAGCCCCGTGAAACCTCAGAAACTAACGGGCCGCGCACATTGCCGTTCGTCCGTGGGGCGCTGTGGAGCAGCAACGCAACAATCATCAATTTTGACAGTGCGGACTGGCTTGTAACACAATGGAATGCCTTGCTACCTGGTGATTCCGAAACCAACGTGGACGTTGAGTTGATCGCGATCGCCAACGGCGATCCACTCCAACCACTATCCCACTTTCAATTGCCAGTATCGGCATTCCGTCACATTCCCGGGGCATCGTCATTGGTGGTAGCGAACATCACTGCGCAACAAGAATTGCTAAGCGAATTCAAGACGCTCAAGTTTGCGGCGGATTCATGGACTTCGGCGGGAGTGGGAACATCTCTGAGTTCCACCGTGGTTGAGCAGGCCGATACCCGAAACCAATTGGTAAAGACCGAGGTCACTAAAGCCGCAGGAGACCCATCCAAGGGCGTCGGTGGATGGATGCAAATCCCAGTCGTGCCGACGGTGGCTGATTGCGCAGGCGGTCCATTCACGACGTCTGATATTGGATCGTCGACGCCGCGGCTCGTTGGCATCGGAGACGCACCAAACACAACCAGCAGCAGCCCCACGCTACGCGTGCGAAAGATCCTCGGGCAAGCAGAAACTGAGAAAGTAATTACCGATGGGATCCCATTGGACCCATGTCAATTGTTCGAGACAATGATCCCCTCCTGGGGAAACCCAACAGGCCTACGAGCGCTGATCGAATTGCTGCGCGAGAATGAGCACGATGTACTCGTCGGGTGGAAGATGGCGCGCTTAGGGGATACTGGATATCAAGACGAGTACCACCCCACAAACCGAGTGATTGATGGTTCACGGATCATCGCTGTCCTTTCGGAGAACCCGTCTGATAGCGTCGATTTATTCGTCCGCAAATTATCGACGGGCGGGAACGGTGACGACGACGAGTCTTGGACTGATGCCGCAGTGCGAATCCCTTATCCAGAGCGAGCAACCGGTGCTACCCGACGGGTCCGGACCAACAAGCCTTCAAGCGCACGCATTCTCATTCTTGAAGTCGCGTCAACCGATTCAGGACCGTGCGTACTTCGTAATCCTTGACATCGACTCAGCAGCCGCTCCGACCACGGAGACCGCTAAGGATTCGGCTTTGTTTGTGCCGCTTCACTTTGAGGCTTCGAGGCGTCAAAAGCCCGCGTTGCCTTCGCGCGATTTGCATTAGTAAATGCCTTCGCATCAAAGGTGTATTTCGCCTTCACGGTGTCTATGGCGCGCTTCAAACACGCGTCGTCAACCGCAGATGACTTGGCGCCAACATCATCACTCTTCGGCGAAGACTGTGGCGCAGTGGCGGACGGCCCCGACGGACGAACTCGAACCGGCGGGTTACTTTCTTCGGGGGGCGCGCGATCGCGACCGTCTCGCAAACTGGCGCGGATGCTTTGGCACTGCAACTATTGACTCCCACCAACCGCGGACAGGGAGCGGAACGCATCGGCCTAAGTAATGCCGTGGTTGCAGTGAAGGGGGAAAGGCTCAACGACGCTGGCACCCCCACGCTTGATGTTTCGACGAATTCCCCATCATCCGCGGACGTGCTCATCATCGAGACGTCTCCCTCTACCAACGTTGAGCCCGAGCAACTGCCGCCTGTTGGTAAGTGAATGGCGGATCCGCCTGACACGCTGCCTGCTTAACCGCGCCGCCAATGCGGTCGTCCGAACTACTTACTCGAGAAGGCGTTGATGGCGCCGGCGTAGTCACCTTTACCATGGCTTTCCAAGGATGCCTTTATCTTTGGCGCAAGAGCCGCAGTACTAGGAAGCATGAATGGCTTCATCCCGAGCCGGCTCAGTGATACCTTGGCTGTTTCTATTCGCTTCGCAATCTCCTTGAGCTTTGTTGCGGCCACCCCCGCCGCCCTGCTTGCCTGATTGCGCGCCTCGCGTAATCGTTTGCCAATAGCATCGTAGGCATCTCTTGCACGATCTTTGTCGGAGGTGTTCGCCTGTCGTTTCGCATCGTTGGTCTTCACCTGACCGTCGAGACTCACGCAGGCCGTGAGCCCATCGATGTAGGTCTTGATGTGCACGGGGGCCTGATCCACGTCCAAGGTGGCGGGTAACAACACACTACGTACTGCCTTAAACCATACAGGCAACTCTGAACCCAGACGCACGAGTGCCGCGTCTCCTTGCAAACCGAGTACCGAGCGCAATTGTTTTTCATCTCCCGCCTGAGCCGCAAGCCCGTACTCGATCATTTCCGGAGCGGTCATAGTGAGCACGGTGGTGCCATTATCTAGTGCCCGCAGATCACCCAGGTTCTTTGGATCGGGCGGGGCCGCGAAGAACTTCTTCTGAGATGGCGACCAATACAGCGATGCAGCCTGTGTTGCCATTGCTGCACGAACTTCCGGGGGATGGCCGCCATATTGCATCGCGAGGCGCTCGAAGGCATCGCCGAAAGATTTGTACTTCTGCGCTATGCCAGACTTATCCCCAGGAATGTCCTCGATTGCCACCCATCCCTTGGGCGTCGGCACGATCGTCAATGCGGCACCGACCCGAGCTGTGGGCTTCACCACGATCTTTGGGCATGTCAGCGTGACAAAGGATGCAGCGCTGCCAGCGACACCAGGCCAGGCCACCACGGTCGTCTTTCCACCGGCAGGGAACTCGTTCATGATGGTTTCCGCGATTTCGTTCATCACAAATACAAACCCGCCACCACTCTCGATGTCAAGTATGACGAACTTCGGGTTGAGGGTCTTGGCTTGTTTAACCATGGAGGCGAATGCATCCGGGTCGATCCACTCACTGGCATCGGCGTCGAATCCGAAGTGGCCCCTCATCGGAATCACCACCACGTCAGCCGCGGCGCGTCCGACGGGCGCCGTACCGGGGAACGGTGTCGCGGTACTCGAACTTTTGGGCGGAACCGTGTGGTTGGATGCTGCCGCCGCTGAGGACTGCTCCGGCATTGCCACGGAAAGCATTGCTGCCAAGACTGCTACCGGGAAGATCGTGTTGTTCATGCTCGCGTCCTGGAATGAGCTTGTGTCGGAAAGGCGTAACCGACAATCATAACCCTGCGGGTATCTAAAAGACAAATCCCCTCACACCACCACCACCCCGCGCGGACACGCCACGCCCACCACTATTCCCGGCACACTCCCCTGACGGACATCCAGTGAGCGGCAATTCACCGCATCCAGCGCGCCGCGCACGCGCTCTGGATCCGGGTGCACAATCTCCATCCAATCAAGCCGCGCGCCCTGCGGCGCCGCAATGCTTGGATGCGCGCTCCAGCCCCAGTCAATCAGCCAAGGGACGCATCCATCCAGCGGTCGCGCCGGGGGAATCGCTATTTCCCAGCTGATTTCCGTGCCATCCGCACGCATCCGTGATCCCGCAGTGACGCGCCCAAGGTCAACGCCCGCATGCAGCGCCGCCGTCAGCAGCGGATCGATCGTCCGCGAATGCAACATCCACGTCGTGAGCCGCGGCGCGGCCGTCAGCCATGTCTCACGCGCGGCACCATCAGTTGCACTTGCACTTGCACCTGCACTTGCACCTGGACCTGCACCTGCACCTACACCCATCCCAAACAACGCGCGCCCTGCAACGTTCGCACGCCCCGCGCTCGGCGCGTTTGGGTCCGGCGCCAAGAGTTCCAAGTAACGCTCGCGCCCCAATGACATCAACGCGTTGTGCGTGCCCCACTGCGGATGCGCACCGCCACGCACTGGCCGCACACCGAACGTGCGCTCCGCCCATGCAATGCCTGCGTCCAAGTCAGCGCACGTGAACACCAAATGATCGATGTCTGCTGGAAGTGCCATTACTTCTTCGCGTACTCAAACACGCCGCGCCCGCTCTTATCGCCAAGCCGGCCCGCCTGCACCAACTGCCGAAGCATTGGGCATGGGAAGAACTTCTGATCACCAAGCTCGCGATACAAGACCATCATGATGTCGTGACACACGTCAAGCCCAATGAAATCAGCCAAACGCAGCGGTCCCATCGGGAAATTGCAGCCGAGCTTCATAATCTGATCAATGTCCTCTGGCTTGGCAACGCCTTCCATGTATGCGTAGAACGCCTCATTAATCATGGGCATCAACACGCGGTTTGAAACAAACCCGGCACGGTCATTCGCCGGCACTGGCGTCTTTCCCATAGCAATCGAAAGTGCAATCGTTCGTTGCGTTGTTTCATCACTCGTCGCAAGTCCCTTGATCACTTCCACCAACGCCATGATCGGCACCGGGTTAAAGAAGTGCATGCCGATCACGCGGTGCGCGTCCGCGCCAACAGCACTCGCCAGATCCGTGATGCTGATGCTCGAGGTGTTGGTGGCCAACACCGCGTGCGCTGGGAAGGTGGCAGCCATCTCCTTGAAGATCTTCTTCTTGATCTCCACGTTCTCAGTGGCAGCCTCAACAGCCCAGTCCGCGCTCTTCGCCTCGGACATGGTGGCCACGTATGAGATGCGCTTCCCCGCAGCATCCGCGTCCGCCTGCTGCATCTTGCCCTTCTCCACCGCACGCGCGAGCGTCTTCAGGTGGTAGGCCTTGGCCTTCTCCAACTGCGCCGCACTCAGATCAACCTGAAACGCAGCGATGCCCGCCTGCGCGGCAGTGAGCGCGATGCCGGAACCCATGGTCCCGGCTCCGATGACGGCGATGGTCTGAACTGGCGTAGGGGCAGGGGTAGTCATAAGGGCACGAATGGTAGGTGCAGACGGGGCTGATGGTTCCTTCAGGATCCGGCTGCAAAGCGGGTACCTGATTTCGGGAATCACCCCGTAAAGGGCTAGAATTGTCCGCTATGAATTCCCCTGCCCAGCTCTCCGAGATGGTCTACGGCGAGCTCCGGGCGTTGGCGCAGCACTACATGCGCCAGCAGCGCCCCGGGCACACGCTGCAAGCCACCGCCTTGGTGAACGAGGCTTTTTTGCGACTTGCGCGCGTTGATCCGTTGGCCTTCAACGACCGCGCGCATTTCATGGCCGTTGCGGCGAAAGCGATGCGGCAGATTCTCATCAATCACGCGGAAACCAAGGGTGCCGCAAAGCGCGGCGGAGGTGACGCGCCACGTGAACGAGTGCATCTCGACACGGCCGCTTCCTTGGCCGATGACGGGCTTGATACCGCGGACGTGTTAGCCATCAATAACGCGCTCAATCGCCTGGAAGCGCTGGACGCTCGGAAAGCAAATGTGGTGGAAGCCAAGCTGTTTGGGGGCCTCACTCACCAAGAGATTGCTGACGCGCTGGGCATTTCCCTCACCACCGTTGAATCCGACTGGCGCATGGCGAAAGCATGGCTTGCCAAGGAATTAGCGGCCTGAGTTAAAAATCGGCATATTCGTATGAGGCTTATCCCGCCACTTCCTGTGGATTGAACATCGATGGTCACTTCCATGGAC
>CALQCP020000029.1 GCA_943329105.2 Chitinophaga pinensis
GTTTCGCCGCCACCAAAGATGTCCGCCGTATTTTCAGTCATCGCAGCGTCTTCGCCGCCCATGCTCTCTTCAATCATCTGCGCGCCGAAGAAACTTTCGTCGCTGGAGATGTCGAGCAATCCGCTGCCGGAACCAACAGCTTCAAGCTGCGTCTGGTCGGAGTTCAGAGACATGGAGTCATCGTTAGCGCTAGCGCGACTTGCGCCCGATGATGCCGGAGCATCCATCATCATGCTGTCAGCGCTGCTATCTGCAAGACCAATGCCACTGCCGCCACTACTGGCAGCAGGTGATCGCGCTGGCGGTGCCGAGCGAGCCATTGGCGCCGCTGCTGGCGTGGGCGCGCGGGTTGGTGCCGGGGCTGGCTCATCGTCGTCAGCAAGGCTCAGATCATCAAGACTCATGGAGTCGTCAGCGCCACTTGCGGCGATTGGACCGGCATCCAAGCGGAGGTCGTCGTCAAGGCTCAGGCCATCGTCCATCCGCAGGCTGTCGTCCATCCGCAGGCTGTCGTCCATCTGCAGGCCATCGTCCATGCTCAGGTCATCATTCATGTTGAGCCCGGCGTTCATTCCGGTCGCTGCTGGCGCGACTGGAGTGACGGAGCTGTCGTCAAGGCGGAGCTCATCCATGGCGCCCATACTGCTGCCGGCGTTCGAGAGATCAAGGCCGTCCAAGTTGATGTCGCTCCCCATGTCTCCGTCCCCGGCGATCTGATCGATCGCAGAGCGGCGGAACAGCACTTGGTCCTTGTCGCGGAGTTCCTGAAGCTGGCCAGCGCGGGCCATGCTCATGATCTCGTCCGGGGACTTGTGAAGCTTCTGGGCAGCTTCCTCGAGCGTGTAGAACAACTTAGCCATGGTGTGTATTCCAGAGATTTGAACCCGCCACGGGGCAGGCAGTCGAAACGGCAACGGCGTCCAAGACGCCCATCGCGGGATACGCTACCTGCGGCCTTGATCTCACCGCAAGCGAACCGATTGGGCTTATGACCATCCGCACCACCCCCCGCGCGGGTTCCCCCTCCCTGGGCACATCTACCGCCGGGCCTGTAATTCCTGATTTACCACTGGTTTCTGCCATTTTAGAGGCGTGGTACCCCGGCGCCGCGCGGGTGTTGCCATGGCGGTCAGAGCGCTCCGGATATCGAGCCTTGGTCAGCGAACTGATGCTCCAGCAGACGCAGGTGTCCCGGGTGGTGGAGCGATTTGCCAATTTCATGGCAAAGTTCCCCACCCTTCGATCCCTCGCCGACGCGCCGGAGCAGGAGGTGTTGGCAGCATGGCAGGGCCTGGGTTACTACCGACGCGCACGATTTTTGCACCGCGCGGCGCAGGCCATTCGAGACATGCACGGCGCCGAGGTTCCTGACAACGTCGAAGCACTGGCTGCGCTACCCGGTATCGGCAGATACACCGCTGGCGCCATCGCCAGCATCGTCTTTGGTCAGGCAGCGGCAATTGTTGATGGCAATGTCCTTCGTGTCTTGTCGCGCCTTGCCGACCATGAAACACGCATGGGTGATCCCGCCGCGGAGCGCTGGGCGTGGCGTGAATCAACTCGGCTAGTGCAGGTCGCCTCTGCACCAGGAGTAACCAACGAGGCACTCATGGAACTTGGTGCAACCATATGCACGCCCGCCGCGCCGCGCTGCGATGCTTGCCCGCTCACGGCGCAGTGCGTGGCTCGAGCTTCAGGCCGCGCTGCGAGCATTCCAACGCCGCGTCGGAGCGCAACGCGCCGCACGCTCTACTGGCATTCGTTAGTACACGTTGACGGCCGCGGCGTGTTGCTCACCGAACGACCCGCCACCGGGTTGTGGGCTGGCATGCTGCAACCACCAACCATTGAGTCAGACACGCCGCTCGACGTCACCGCGCTTGGTACGACGTGGGGAATGCAAGTCAACAAAGTTTCGCAGTTCACACATGTCACTAGCCATCGCACCGTGGAATTCACAGTGCTGGTGAGTTCCAGCGCGGGCACGCCAGCCATTGCAGGCGCACGCCGTGTTCCGCTTGAATTGCTTGAGTCGGTAGCGCTATCCAACGCCGCATGGAGAGTGATTGAATGTGCCGGTGTTCCGGTTAAGACGCCACTCTCGGCATCGGCTGGTCGCCGCGCGCCTCGCGCTGCTCGGTCCGAGCCGACGGATAGCTGATGCGTCCGTGGTAGATGGCGTTCAGGCTCTTGATGATGGAATCCTCAAGAACGCGCAATTCCCGCAGGGTCAGCGGACTATCGTCAAATTGCCCGTCCACTAGGCGCTTGTGGCTGAGATCGCGGACCAACTGTTCGATACGTGCCGGCGTTGGCTCGCTCAGTGTGCGGCTGGCACTTTCCACGCAATCAGAGAGCATCAAGATGGCGGCTTCGCGAGTCTCAGGCTTGGGGCCAGGGTAACGGAAGTCTGCTTCGTTGATCTCATCATCGCCAGCGCGGTTCTGTGCAACGTGGAAGAAATATTCCATGAGTGTGGTGCCGTGATGGCTCTCAATGAAGTGCCGCACGGTGCGCGGAAGTGAATACTCAGAGGCAAGTTCCATGCCATCCTTCACATGGCCAACAATCACTAGCAAACTCATGGCAGGCGAGAGTCGTTCGTGGCGATTGATGCCGCTTTGGTTCTCTACGAAATACTCGGGCTTGTTCATCTTGCCCATGTCGTGGTAGAGCGCGCCCACGTACGTCAGCAGCGCATCGGCACCGATTGATTCGGCGGCAGCTTCTGCAATGTTGGCAACTTGCAGCGAATGATTCCATGTGCCGGGCGCGCGGCGTTGCAGTTCCCGCAGAAGTGGCTGGCGTGGATCCCGCAGCTCGCTGAGGGTGAGCCCCGTAGTCACGCCAAAGACTCGTTCAACGGTGGAAAGCAGGCTGATTACTAGGAAACCAATGAAGAACGCGGTGACCACTGCTACCAGTGAATCGCCGAACACCTGGGCGACCACGGTTCGATCATGAAACCCTTGCGCGAACCCTGCCAACACAATTGCCAGACCCGCAGTTGCTCCCGACGCCACCGTTGCTATCACCAATGCGGAGCGATGCCGCAAGTTACGAACGGCGATCGCAAACGCCAACGATGAGCCCAAGGCAGCCAAGAACACCCCCATGGGTGGGTGCAGGGCAAAGATCGCCAGTATTGCTTGCAGCAGAATGGCAAACAGCGACACTCGAAGACCAAAGACAATCGTTAATGTGCCGGTTGAAAGTAGTGAACTACCAACCGCGCAGAACAAGAGTGCTTGTGGGAATGCCACCGATGCCGGGACCGTGACTGCTACCGGGAAGAGCACCATGGCAAACATGGTGGCCAAACTTCGCCAGTTGCGGAAGATGGGTCGTTCGTGTTGAGCAAGGAACGTGGCCGCAAGCAATGCGATTGCAAGCGAAATACCCAGCGCCTGAGCGAGCTCACCGATGAATCCGACAGCGCTTCGTGATTCTTGAAAGCGGCGCTGTTCGTCGTTGGCACGCACAACTTGCTCCTGCGTTAGTACGTCGCCAGGCGCAAAGACGGACTCTCCGTGTGGGTGCACGCGGACGACGGCGGGAACCGCTTCGGCCGCTTCGTCCGCGGCCGCTTTGGTGGCGACGGCGTCAAAGGTGATTGTTGGCTTCGGGTCAGCAAGCAGGGGAGCCACCGAAACACGCGCAAATTCCAGAGGGAATCCCGCTTCGGCTGATTCTGCGGCCAGGCGCGCTCGCGTGGCGGCAAGGTCATCAGTGCGTAGTTCAATGGCACCGCGACCAAGTGGCGCAGTGCGTGTTCGATCGCCAGGCACATCAGTGCGCGGCGGAATAATGACCATGCGTCGGGCAGCAATCGAGAATGCGTCAAACTCACTGGTGCCGACAAGTGGCGCGCCGGTGGTGAGCTTCCCAATCAGCCTGCCGGTCCAGCGTTGCCAGAGTTCCATTTCATCGGCGCGGTCCAGTTCGCGCAACGCGGCGAAGGTCGGTTCGGTCAGTCCATATCGCTCAACAAGTGCGGGCTGCACTTCTTCCAACGTGAGTTTGTCGCGGACGAGGAGTGGTAGACCCTCAATCTCGCCTTGCATTCGTTCCAAGTAGTCAGTGTTGACCATGTACACCAACGGCGCCGACTTGCGTGCCTCGTCTTGGCGCAATCCGGTTGCGGTTTCGTCAATGTCGCTGTACTCAAGTCGATTGACTCGACCAGTCTCCGCTCGTTGACCAACAAACACGCGGGGAAGGTCGAAGCTCCAGGCCACCAAGATGGCGGAAGTGATGGCGAACACCGTCACCACCAGTGCCGCGCTGAGATTGCGTTCGTCGCGCAGCCAAAGTAATACTGGCGCAGTCTGTCGGGGCAATTTCCGACGAAGTCGCGTTCTCCTCACGGAGCGGCCGAAGCGAGTGGATTGTTGACCAAAGACCATGTGGGTGCAGGTGCGAGCGAACGGCCGCTGAAGAGCAGCCATTTGAGTCTATCGGTCAGTGCGTCGCGCGCCCCACAGAGCGCGATACCATTCGTGTTCATGGCAGCCTTCGCAGCAATCCTCTCAAGCCCAAGCACTTTTTATCCGGTCGCAGTGGTTGCCTCGTGCCTCCTGACGTCCTGTACTTTGCCGGACGCCGCCAGCGACAACAAGGCTCATCCCGGGGATGCCTTTCCGCCTGAAGTGGTATTGAAGGGTTCGGCTGCCACCGCAGCAGTCGCAGGTATGCGCCAGCCGACTGCGGGCTACCAAGCGCGCCCGTTGGTACCAGCAGTCGATCATGTCCGTTGGTCCGATGTTCCAATGGCCGTGCGCAATGTTGCCAGTCGGCAGTTCCTTGGCGTCCAATCGTTTGAGTCTGGTGCGGATCGCTTTGTGGCCACCGTGCTTGCAGCGGATGGTCAGGACGGAACAGTGACCGTGGAGCGGATCAGTAGCGGTGACTTCACAACCGTCGTGAACATTGGCGTGTTTCCAGATTCACAGCGGGACGAACTGTTTGCGAAGGCCTTTGCCGCTGAGATGTTGCGTCTCGGCGCGATTGCTCGACCTCAGTAACAATCACGCCTTCGGAGCATGTGCGCCGGTTGTTGCAGCCAACGCGCGCTCCAGCATTCGTGCCGCGCGCAACAATCGATCTTCCTCAAATGCATTCGCTTGTAGCTGCACGCCGATCGGCAGATGCTTGCCGTTGCGTTCAGCGAAACCCGCTGGAATTGACACGCCGCAAATTCCTGCAATGTTGGTGTTGACGGTGTAGACGTCGCACAGGTACATCGCCAATGGATCCGAGTTTGCGCCGAATCCAAACGCGGGGGTTGGCGCGGTTGGGCCAAGCAGCACATCGCAGGCAGTGAAAGCCTGATCAAATTCTTGCTTGATGCGCCGCCGCACTTGCAGGGCGCGCTTGTAGTACGCGTCGTAGTAGCCGCTGGAAAGCATGTACGTGCCCAGCATGATTCGCCGCTGCACTTCCGGGCCGAATCCTTCCGAACGCGAGCGCGCGTAGAGCGTGAATAAGTCCTCGCCAGGCTGCAATTGCGCGCGGTGTCCGTAGCGAATGCCGTCATAACGAGCCAGATTGCTGGACGCTTCTGCGGGCGCAATCACGTAGTAGGTGCTGATACCAACATCCGTTAACGGCAACTCAACGGAAACGATGGTTGCACCCAGAGCGCGGTACGCGTCCGCTGCGGCGTTCACCGCAGCATTCACTTCACTGTCGTTGGCATCACTCATGTACTGCCGCGGGATGCCAACGCGCAGTCCTTCGATCGGTCGCTCGACAGTCTTGGCAAGTTCGGTCGGTGGTCGGTCGGCAGTGGTGCTGTCACGTTCATCAATGCCGCTCATGACGTCAAGCATCAGAGCAGCATCACGCACACTGCGGGTCATTGGTCCAATTTGATCCAAGCTTGATCCAAACGCAACCAGTCCCCAGCGGGAGATGCGACCGTAGGTTGGCTTCAGTCCAACGATGCCGCAAAATGATGCGGGCTGCCGAATTGACCCGCCGGTATCGCTGCCAATTGCTGCGGCGCACATTCCACCCGCTACCGCTGCTGCGCTTCCGGCACTGCTGCCTCCAGGCACGCGGGAACTGTCCCATGGATTACGAACGGGCCCCCACTTGCAGTGCTCGCCTGACGAGCCCATGGCGAACTCGTCCATGTTGGTCTTGCCCATCACCACCGCACCGGCGTGCGCAAGGCGCTCCACAGCGGTGGCATCGAATGGGGATCGATAGTTCTCAAGCATGCGGCTTGAGCACGTGGTTCGACCAAGCGTGGTGGCCACATTGTCTTTGATGGCAATGGGCATTCCCGCCAGTGGAGGCAATGGGCGTCCTGCGCGCGCGTCGCTGTCCACGCGTCGCGCCGCTTCCAGGGCGTGCTCGGCGAACACCTCATGGAAGGCATTGATCTCAGTGTTTCGCTCGGCGGTCACCGCCAGCATGCCCGCGCAGATCGATTCCGCGGTGGTGGTTCCGGTGGCCACGGCATCGCGCAGGGCGGTCATATCGCTGGGTGTGTTGTGTGTGGGCGTGTTGTGTGCGGGCGAAGTCATGTCAGTCTCCCTCCGCCAGAACCTTAGGTACCGCCAAGAATCGCCCTTCAACCGCCGGCGCATTCATCAGTACTGCCTCAATGGATAGGCTTTCCACTGGAATGTCAGCAGCCAATCGATTGTGGCTCTCAAATGGGTGCGCCATCGGCTCCACCCCAGCAAGGTCAACCGCGTCAAGTTGTGCAATATGCCCAAGCACCGCGGCGAGTTGCGTTCGGTACTCCTCAATGCGCCCCGGCGCTACTTCCAAACGCGCGAGCTTGGCCACATGGGCCACTTGTGCCGTGGTGAGAGCGGCAGTCTTGGAATGGGGGTTGTCTGGCATGGCGGATGAGTGTACGAAGCCGCGCTATCTTGGCGCATCCATGGCAAAGAGCGAACTTGCAATCGGCATTGATCTTGGCGGAACCAACATGAGCGTGGGCGTGGTTGATCGCCGCGGCAGGGTGGTGGCGCGTGCAAAGAAGAAGACCAAGGCGCAGGAGGGTCGCGATGTTGTCATTGACCGCCTGGTGATGACCATGGAGGCCGCATGCGAGGCGGGAAATGTGAAACTCGCGGACATTCGAACGGTGGGTATTGGCGCTCCTGGACCGGTTGATAGTGAGCGCGGTGTGGTGATTACCGCCGGCAACCTTGGTTGGAAAAATGTTCCGCTGGGGGAGATCTTGCGCAAGCGGCTCGGCATTCCGGTCACCGTCGACAACGACGCCAATGTTGCCGCGTGGGGCGAAGCCACCGTTGGCGCTGGCGAGGGATGTGAATCATTGCTGGCGGTTTGGGTTGGTACTGGCGTCGGGGCCGGCATTGTGATGGGCGGCAAGATCTGGCGCGGCGACCTCTTTACCGCCGGCGAATTTGGGCATGTGATCATGTACAGCAACGGTCAGCCGGGAAGCCGCAAGGTGGAGGAGTTCTGCAGCCGCACTGGCATTGTGCGCTCCTTGCGCACGCTGGCTGGATTGAATCCAGAATCGCTCTTCCACAAAATTTTGGCGCGCCACGAAGCCGACGGCAAGGCCGGACCTCTGGGCAGCAGTGGAATCGCCGAGTGCTACAACGCCAACGATCCACTGGTCCGTGAAGTGGTTGATTCGTCAGCAGAATTACTTGGAATTGGCATTGCCAATTGGATCACCATGGCTTCGATGCGCACGGTCATTTTGGGTGGCGGTATCACCGAGGCATTAGGAAAGCCGTACGCCGATCGCGTTGAGGACTCCATTCGACGCCATGTATTCCCATCGGCAATTGCGCCCAAGGTGAGCGTTCGCGTGACCAAACTCAAGGACGATGCAGGAGTCCTTGGTGCGGCCATGCTGGCGTGGGACGCGCTGGGCTAAAGCGAACTACTTGCGGTCGTTGGCCATCATGGCCGCGCGGAACGCAAGTTTCAATGCTTCCAAGTAGATCCAGACCAAGGTCACCATAAGCGCGTAGGCGAAGTACCACTCGTACTCCTTGCCAACGCGGCTAGCCACCGCGGTCTCCACTTGTTGGAAATCAACAATCAGCCACAGCGACGCGATCAACAGAATCACCGCGTTGATGCCCAGGCCGACCCACGCCATCTTGCCACCTTGGGTAGCGCTCTGCAGCGACAACCCAGGAATCTCGATACTGAAGAAGCCCAGCACAAACTGCGCCAAGTACATGATGCCAATGCCAATAGTGAGCGTTGAAAGCACGGCAACGAATCGGCCGTTGGCGCGGATCAAACCGGCGCGGTAGACGATCAGCATGGCGGCGGTGATCGAAAGTGTGATGACGAAGGCTTGTAGTCCCAGCCCGCCAAACGCAGTGATATCGCGATCTGCCAACATCGAGTCAAGGAGCAGGGCCATCACGCCAAGCATGGCGCCTTGAGTGATGCTGTAGAGCGGAGCCGCCCAGTACGCTCGCTCCGGCTTGCGCCACAGCGCAAAGAAGCAGACCAGGCTCGCAACCAAGGCTGCGATGAAGATTCCCCAGATGGCGCCTTGCCCGACGGTGCGCACCAGCACGCCGCCAGCAATGCCACCAACCACTGCCAGTGAAACCGCAATGGTGGTCTTCTGTGCCACGCCAGCCACTGTTGCCAGTTGCGTCGCTGGGCGGGCGTGTGAATCGGCTGCGAGTTGGGTGTCGGCGAGAACCGGATTTGATGATCGGAGGTCGAGCATGGTGGGGGATTGTAGCCCCCCACCATGGAGTTCAGCAATTTCGTGCTTCGTGCCGCGACTTAGAGGACTTCCGCCGCCAAGCTGGCCAATTCGCTGCGTTCCGTCTTACTCAGCGTGACATGCCCGGCGATGGTCTGCCCCTTCAGGCGCTCAATGGCGTGTGCCAAGCCGTTGGAGGCGGCATCCAGGTACGGGTTGTCAATCTGTCCAATGTCGCCGCACAGCACAATCTTGGTGCCATCGCCAACGCGGCTCACAATGGTCTTGATCTCATGGGGGCTGAGATTCTGTGCCTCGTCAATGATCATGAACTGATGGGGAATGGAGCGACCGCGAATATATGTCAACGGCTCCATGACCAGTTTCCCGGTCGCCATCAATTGATCCAAGCGCTGCTCGGTGCTCTTACTGTCTGCATCGCCTTGCCCGGCGGAGCGAGTGGAGAGTAGGTAGCCGACATTGTCAAAGATCGGCTGCATCCACATGGACAGTTTCTCGTCCTTGTCGCCCGGCAAGTAACCAATGTCGCGACCAAGTGGCATGATGGGACGCGCTACCAGCAACTTGTCGAGGCGCTCTTCCTTGAAGACCTTTTGCATTCCGGTGGCGATCGCCATCAGTGTCTTGCCGGTGCCTGCTGGCCCAATCAGCGTGACGAGTTTGACATCATCATCAAGCAGCAAATCAAGAGCCATAGTCTGCTGCACGTTGCGTGCCATGATTCCATACACCGGCTTGCGTGGTCCGGTCACGGGAATCAGATGACCCGTGTTTCCAAGGACACGCGCCAGGCCAGTGTGCCCAGAATCCGCTTGGTCAATCAGGATGACAAACTGATTCGGCACTAGATCTTCCGACTTCATCAATTGCCCATCCGGCGTTCTTCCCGGAGTGATATCCAGCATGGTGCGCGGCAATTGTCGCTCTTGATAAAGCGAATCGATGACTTCGGTGCTCACCTGCATGGAGCAATAGCCGGAGTGCAGCCAGTCAGCGTCCACGCGGTCTGCTTCAAAGTCCTCAGTGTCAATACCAAGCGCATCACACTTCACGCGCGCGTTGATGTCTTTGGTAATGAAGATGGTGCGCAGTCCCTGGCGATTCAATTTAGCGGCAACGCTGAGAATCAGATTGTCATTCTTGTTCAGCTCCAGCGAACGTTCGTCCTCCATCGGCTCCACGCGCGCTACGCGGATGATGCCGCCTTGTTCGTTCCAGACGACGCCTTCGAATAGATGGCCGATGCTGCGCAATTTGTCCAAGCCACGCACCACTTGGCGCGCGTTGCGTCCGGTTTCATCATTGTTCTTCTTGAAGGTGTCCAGCTCCTCAATCACCGTGAGCGGAATGACCACCTCGTGCTCCTCAAACTTGAAGATCGCTTGCGGATTGTGCAGCAGCACGTTCGTGTCAAGCACGAAATACTTTTTGGTTGCCAACGCTCCCTGCGCGGCGGATTGGGTTGTGCTTCGGGCTTCAGACGCGTCGTGAGGGGTGTGAGTGGTCAACGCGCGATCCTTCAGTTGGCAGAGCCCAAGGGCGGCTCCGTAGGTGCTGTGCCGGCAGTAACGCCGGTCAATGGCGGCCGCATCCGTGCGGTCCCGGTTCTGAACTGACATAAGAGTGCGATGTTCTCGGCCCCCCGTCAAGGGGTTTCCGGACGAATGAACGCTACTCTTGCAATCCATGGCACGCTCAGCACCACGCCGCCCCCGCCCGATCGCTCCTGTTGGACGGACTCGTCGATCGGGGCGCCCGCCCGCGGGCAAGCCGTCATCGGTGGGGGCACTGGCCGCCGCCATGGAGGCGGTTGCGCCCGCTCGGCTTGCTGAAAGTTGGGACAACGTTGGTCTCTTGCTTGGCGATCGCGCCGCGCCTTGCGGCCGCGTGCTGGTGGCGGTGGATTGGACAGCCGCCGTCATGGAAGAGGCACTCGCGCTGGGCGTGGATGCAGTGGTCAGCTACCACCCGCCCATCTTCGACCCGCTCAAACGCTTGGCATCGGATGACCCACGACAGCGCCTCTTGCTTGATGCGGCGCAAGCGGGCATTGCGCTGCTCTCGCCACATACGGCCCTTGATGCAGTGAAGGGCGGAGTGAACGATTGGCTGGCAGAGGGCATTGCTGGCGGAGCAGATGCACTCGCTTTGAGCGCCGGGTTCGAGCCGCTTCGGCCGGCTGCACTGCTGCCTGGTGGTGAGGCGTTCAAATTGGTTGTGTTTGTGCCCATGCACGCCTCGCAGTCCATGCGCGATGCACTCGCGCAAGCTGGCGCTGGAGTCATTGGTCAATACGATCAGTGCACGGTGCGTGGCGATGTCACCGGAACATTTCGCGCAAATGCTGCAGCAAAGCCCACAGTGGGCACGCGCGGCGTGACTCAGGAAGTTCGCGAAGAGCGCATCGAAATGGTCAGTAGTGCGGCACGATTACCCTGGGCCATTGCAGCTCTGCGGGCTGTCCATCCCTATGAAGAACCGGTGTTCGAAGTCCATGCACTCGCTGCGCGGCCATCATTGGATGAAGGCTCGGGACGACTGCTGGTCTTGCGCACCCCGGCTACGGCTCGAGAAATTGCGGCACGCTTGCGGCGCCATCTTGCTACCAAGCGCATTGACTCCGTGTGCCCACCTGGATGCGAAGGATTGCGGCACACACGGATCGCGCTGTGCCCAGGTTCAGGCGCGTCGTTTCTTTCCGAAGCAACCGCGCGCGATGCAACGCTCTTGGTGACTGGGGAAGCGCGTCACCATGATCACCTGGCGGCAATCTCCGCAGGCATCACGCTGTTGTTGCCGGGTCACACGCAGACGGAACGCGGCTACATGCCAGAACTAGCCCGACGATTGGCAGTGGCGCTTCCTGGAGTTTCATTCACCACTTCGCAGGCGGATCTACCGCCGCTCAGTGAGGCTTCAATGCGCCCGGTGCCGGCACTAGGCGCGCGGCCGCGGCGACCGCTTCGCTAAGACTTCCTGCTGCGGCCGTTGCCCCAATGGCTTCCGCAAGCCCATCGTCGGCGTTGAACACTCCGCCGCCGACCAGGAGTGGCACGTTTTGAGCTTCGGGATACGCATTCATGGCATCCGCCAGATCCATGGCTGCGCGTACTGAGAGCAGGGTGGACGCACTTGCTGCCACTAGGTGGAACGCGCGACGTTCGTCAGACGCGCTGTCGACGATCGACATGACCACTTCATGGGCTGGCACATCGGATCCAAGAAACTCGACGGTCCATCCGTCCATTTCGAGGACATCAGCAACCATGCGAATTCCAGCGTCGTGAAAGTTTCCGCCCACGGTGCAACACAACACGCGTCGCCCATCGGCAGGTGGCGCCGGCACCGATGCGCGCAATTGCGTAATGATGGAGCGCATGGCGGCGCTGCAGAAATGCTCATCCGCAATGGAGGCTTCCTGCATGTGCCACATACGACCAATCTCGCACAGTGCTGGCGCCATGATGCGCTCGTAGACATCAAGGAGTGGCAGTCCGCCGCGCAGTGCCTCAACGGCAATGTTCGCAGCCGCTTGTTGGTCACGTTGCAAGAGATGCAGCAAGAACAATCGCGACAGCGTGGAATCCTTTTCAGTCGCCTCGATCAGGCTGTGTTCATGATCCGGAGGATCGGCGATCGCGGCGGTAGCTGCTTGGCAGAACGGACTCAAGCGTGCAGCGACAGCGTCAGGGAGTTCCTTCGATAAGCAAGTGCAAAGCGCCAAGACATGACCTTGAATATCAGCTTCCGAAGCCCCGCGTGCGCGAAGTGCCTCAGCAGCCCAAGCCACATGACCCCCGTAAAATTCGGGGCGATTGCAGGCGATGGCCTCTACTAAATGCGAAATCCGCGCTAAGGTCTCGGTGCGCCACAAGCGTCGCCCTTCGGGTCCGTAGCGCCCCGGCATGGAAGGGTCATTCTCAAAGTGCAGGTCCACAGCAATGTCCGCAAGACCGCGTTTAACGGCGCTGATCGCGGAGGCATGCTGTCTGGACACTCTGTACATCGGATGTGGGTTCGTGCCCCCCAGCGATGCAGATTCAGCCACGGAATCGTGCTAGCACCATAGAGGTGTTGTGGCCGCCGAATCCAAACGAGTTATTGATGGCATAGTCAAACTTGACCTCTTGCGCCACATTGGCCACAAAGTTCAAGTCAAAGCCCTCGTCCGGGTTCTCAAGGTTGATGGTGGGGGGTAGTACGCCCTCCACAATCGCCTTCACGGTTGCCACGGTTTCGATCGCGCCGGCGCCGCCGAGCGTGTGCCCGGTAACGCCTTTGGTACTCGACATGGCAATGTTGGCAGCGTGCACACCAAAGAGCGACTTCACCGCCAAGACTTCCGCCTTGTCACCCAAGGGGGTGCTGGTGCCGTGCGCGTTGATGTATTTGATATCAGTGGTGTTCAGCTCTGCATCCTTCAAGGCAATTTCCATTGCCTTGCGTGCGCCGCGACCTTGATCGTCGGGTGCCGCAATATGCGTGGCATCACCGGTAACCCCAAAGCCCACCAGCTCCGCATAGATGCGTGCGCCGCGTGCTTTGGCATGTTCAAGTTCTTCCATCACAATGATTCCCGCGCCTTCAGCAAGCACAAATCCATCGCGGTCACGGTCGAATGGTCGACTGGCTCGGGTTGGATCATCGTTGCGCGTACTGAGCGCCTTCATTGCCGCGAAACTGCCAACGCAGAGCGGGGTGACTGCACCTTCGCTGCCACCAGCCACCATCACATCCGCGTCGCCGCGTTGAATGATGTGGAATGCTGCGCCGATCGCGTGGCTTCCAGTAGCGCATGCAGTCGCAGTGGCGATGTTCGCGCCCTTCAGGCCAAATCGAATGCTGACATTTCCAGCCAATGCATTGACCATGAGCTTCGGCACAACGAACGGGCTGACTGACCGCGGACCACGATCAAAGAGCTTTCGTAGGCCAACTTCAATGGTGTCAATGCCGCCGATTCCAGAGCCAATCGCCACGCCGTAGCGGTACGGATCGCCCTGCGAGAAGTCCATGCCGCTGTCAGCGACCGCTTCTTCCGCTGCGCACATTCCGAACACAGAGAAGCGGTCCATGCGCTGGATGGACTTCGGGTCAATGCGTTTTTCTGGCTGCAGGTTTCGCACTTCACCGGCAAAGGTCACGCTCCACTCCGGGGTGGGAGTGAACAGCGTGATGGGACCGATTCCGGACTTGCCCTCAATGAGAGCATTCCAGAATTCCGGCACGGTGTTACCGACGTCTGTCACGGTTCCAAGCCCGGTGATGACAACTCGTCGAAGTGTGATCGTCCGCATGTCGGGATTGGGTCCGTGGAAGGAATGCGCCCCGACCCGGGGTGGGGCCGGGGCGCAATTTCGGTCAGCGGGTGCTACCCAGAGTCAAATCAAGGGTCACTTCTGTCCCTTGGCCTGCATCTGGTCGTGAATGAAGTCCACAGCGTTCCCGACGGTGAGAATCTTGCTGGTCTGGTCGTCTGGGATCTGGATATCGAAGCGTTCTTCGAGTTCCATCACCAGCTCGACGAGGTCAAGGCTGTCAGCGTTGAGGTCGCTTGTGAAGTTAGTGTTACGGTTGATCTTGTCTTTGTCAGCCGAGAGTTTCTCAGCAACAACAATGATCACCTGCGGTTCAATCTCATCCTTGGTCACGGTCACGTCGCTCTCCTTTGAGAGGGTTACGGGCGGCCGGAGGTTTCCGGCCCCTTAGGCGAAGGGGGGAATATAGCGCATTTCATCGGCCCATGGAGGTGCGGTTTGGCACCGA
>CALQCP020000030.1 GCA_943329105.2 Chitinophaga pinensis
CTTGACCCTTGTAAGAGGTGAGTAGATCGTTGTATTTCTGCTCTGGAACGCAGCCCGTTACAAGAAGGGCAGTACCGATTAGCAGACCACTCGTCATCCATGCGCGCTTCGTCATAGGGATCCTCCCAAAAGCGTGGTGTGAGGCCGAATCCTGCGATGCGCTCGCACGGCTCGGCGATGTAAAAGACAGCGTCCCGTAAAGGACGCGCGTATTGTAACGGCGTATTGATGATTGTGCGAGCCCACTATGTCAAACACGCCCAAGATTCAGGATGATTCTGCTGCCGCTCCGGTCGCCGTGCGCGCCGCGTGGTTGGCCGATGGAAACGGCGCGTGCTTCGCACCCGGCGTGTTAGTGCTGCGCGGTCGCACCGTGGTGGCGGTGGGATCGCCGGAATCAGTGGGCGTGCCGGGCGGGGCGGTGACGTGGGTGGACGCGTCCGACTCCGCGGTCATGCCCGCACTCGTCAACGCGCACACGCACCTTGACCTCACGCTGGTTCCGCGAATTCCGGAGCCGAAGCATTTCTTTCAATGGCTGGGCGGGGTTCGCTCCGCGCGGCTTTCAATGACGGCTGACGACGTCCGGCAGTCCGTCATTGCCGGAGTGCAACGTCTTGACGCAGGCGGAGTTGCGGCAGTGGGTGACATTGCCGGAACCCATGCGTTGCAGGCCTCATTGGCGGCGTGCGCTGACGTGGGGCTTGAAGGCTGCGTCTTTGAGGAGGTGTTCGGCATGGGGCCTCGCGTCCCTGCCTGCCTCGCGGCGATGGAGGCGTTGACTCCTGCCGCGGATGGGGGGCATGCGCCTGGGATCCGGCGCGGCGTTCAGCCTCATGCCCCGTACTCAAGCGATCGGCGCGTCTTTGAGGCGGCCTTGCGGTCCGGGCTGCCCGTCTCCACTCACCTGGCGGAGTCGGCGGACGAACGGCGTTTCCTGGGGGACGGATCGGGCCCGTTCCGGGATCTCTTAGAAAGTTTCGGTCTGTGGGACGGCACTTTTGCAGCCGGCGCCCGCCACCCGATTGACTGGATGGCCGAACGGCTCCGGGCGGCGTCAATGGGTCCGGGCGGCCGGCAGACCCGCGTCCTGTGCGCCCACCTCAACGATATTGATGACCAGGCGCTTGCCCTGCTGGCAACGCTACCGATCGACGTTGCCTACTGCCCGCGGGCGAGCGAGTTCTTTGGGCACGCTGGTCACCGCTACCGTGCGATGCGCGCGGCCGGGGTGAACGTGTGCCTTGGGACTGACAGCGCGCTCAATTTGGATACGCCAGACCGGATCACCACGCTGGATGACCTGCGTCTTCTCATGCGTCGCGATCAACTGTCACTGGCCGATGCATTGGAGATGGCCACCGTGGCGGGCGCACGAGCGCTTGGGTTGGACGCGTCGCGGTGGGATTTTTCCCTCAGCCCATTGGCGGGCGTGATTGCAGTTCAACTTGGGGAGCACCATGCTCCGGCGGACTTTGGGAAGACCAGCACGGCGCCGCGGTGGATATGCCGCCCGGAAGTGTCCTGACATTCCACGGAGTGGTTGTGGGGAGTCTCGTACGCGCTCTGCGGGCGGGGCGAACGGTGTGGGTGCTGAATGCCAATCCCCGGCACTTTGGGGAACTTTCGCAATTTCGAGCATTCTGCCGTCCGGCGCCGATACAGTAGTACCGCGCTACAGTGGTGCACACATGAATAAGACTGCCGAGCAAAGCAATGCAGCGGAGATCCTGGCCAAGGCCGGGCCGTATCCATTGGAGGCGTATCAGTTCATTCAAGACGGGCTTCGATTCACCGTGCGTCAGGTGCATGAGCAGCGCGCGGAAGATCATGGCCTTGGTGGGCCACCCACCACGGAGCATGTTTCCGGGCAGCAACTCTGCATGGGACTGCGCGACTTTGCCATTGATCAATACGGGCTGCTGGCTCGGCCGGTGCTTGCCCGTTGGTGCATTCTGCGTACCGATGACTTTGGCCGCATGGTCTTTGCCATGATTGCCGCCGGCGCCCTCAGTAAGACACAGCAGGATTCCCCCGAGGATTTCCGCAGCGTCTTTGACTTTGCCGAGGCGTTTGACTGCGAGCACGTCGCCGGCGCCATCCGTATGCCAGTTGGGTGACCGGGGCGCAACCGCCTACACTCCCCAACTATGTTTGAGCGCCTGAGCGAGTCCCTAAGCACCGCCTTCCGGAACCTATCCGGCCGAGGTCGGATTTCCGAATCCAATGTCCGTGAGGCAATGGCTGAGGTGCGCACTGCGCTCCTAGAGGCCGATGTCAATCTGGAAGTGGTCGATCGCTTCTGTGAGGACTGCGTCCAAGACGCGCTCGGCAAGGAAGTCACCCAGAGTCTGCAGCCTGGCCAAGAGATGGTGGGCATCGTTCATCAGCGCCTCGTTGCATTGATGGGGCCAGTGGATAGCCGGATCACCTTGGTGGAGCCGGGGCCAACCATTGTGATGATGTGCGGACTGCAAGGCAGCGGCAAGACAACCACCTGCGGCAAATTGGCAGCGTGGTTCAAGAAGCGTGGTCAGAGCGTCATGGTTGCGGCCGCCGATTTGCAACGACCCGCCGCGGTGGAGCAGTTGCAGATTGTGATCGAAGGTGTTGCCGCCGATGCCACTGGTCCTGGTCGCGTGGCGTTCTACGGCGAGCCCGACAAGTGCGCTGAATACGGCAAGGCGATCGGCGTTGCAGTGGGCGTCTGTCAGCGCGCGTTGGCAGCGGCGCGTCAGGGCAAGTTCGACATTCTGATTCTTGATACGGCCGGTCGACTGCATGTGAACGATGAGCTCATGAAGGAGCTTGAGCAGGTTGATCGTGCGCTGCAGCCGCACAACATCTTGTTGGTGGTGGATGCAATGACCGGTCAAGATGCGGTGCTGAGTGCCAAGGCATTCCATGCGCGCATGAAGGTTGACGGCATCGTCCTGACGAAATTCGATAGCGATACCCGTGGTGGCGCTGCGCTCAGTGTGAAGAGCGTGACTGGCGCGCCGGTGAAATTTGTTGGTACTGGTGAGAAATTCGACGCGCTGGAAGAGTTCCATCCGGAGCGCGTTGCCGGCCGCATCTTGGGCATGGGCGACGTAGTCAGTTTGGTGGAACGCGCCCAGCAAGAGGTGAATGAGGAGGAGGCCAATGAGGCCGCCGAGAAGCTGGCCAAGGGTCAGTTCACCCTTGATGACTTCCTGAAGCAGATGAAGATGATTCGGCGCATGGGTCCGATGAAGCAGTTGCTGGGAATGCTGCCCGGCGTCGGTGGCATGCTCAAGGATGTGAATATTGATGAGAATCAGGTGGACCGCATGGAGGCCATCATTCTCTCCATGACGCGTCGCGAGCGGCAGAAGGTTGGCATCATTGATCGCAGTCGTCAGAAGCGAATTGCTGCTGGTAGTGGCGCCAAGGTTGAAGATGTCTCGCGCATGGTCAAGCAGTTTGAGATGATGCAGAAAATGACCCAGCAGATGTCGGGCATGGGTTCCGCGGGCAAGATGAAGGCGATGAAGGACATGGCTCGCGCTGCACCGGGCGCCGGCGGTGGAATGCCTGGGTTCCTGAGCCGCGGTTCAACCACGACCGAAAGTCCGAAGGCTCGGTTTAAGCAGCGCGGCAAGAAGCGTTAGTAGTTGCGCGCGGCGCTCGGAGCAGCAAGCGGCGCGTGTATGAACACGCGGCATCTGCAGCGACTTCCCGTGCACTTAGCGCTTTGACGCAATCCACTCGCCGAGTTTGGCGCGGGTCCACGTGTTGACGCACTGTGAATTTCCAAGCCAACCGCGCCGGGCCGTGGCAATGCCGTAGGGGAGTTGGTCAAAGTCACCAGCGCCGTGTGCATCCGTATCAATGGCAACTAAGCAGCCGGCCTCGACGCACATGCGTACATGCGAATCGCGGAGGTCAAGCCGCATGGTGTTGGCGTTCACTTCAAGCGCCACGTTGTGCTTGGCCGCCTCGCGGGCGAGCAACGCAATGTCCGGGGAAAGCCCTTCGCGAGCATTGACGATTCGACCCGTTGGGTGACCAATGATGTGCACCAACGGATGTCGTATCGCAGCCAAGAGCCGCTCCGTGGCGACTGCTGATTCTGCACGCAGGGCGCTGTGTGGGCTGGCAACTACGAAATCCAGTTCCGCCAGCACATCATCGGGGTAATCAAGGGTGCCATCCACCATGATGTCCACCTCGCTGCCAGCAAGCACGGAAATCCGGTCCGCGTAGACCGCGGCGACCGCGCGAATCTCCGCAATGTGCGCGCGCAAGCGTTCGATGGAAAGCCCATTGGCCTGCGCCTGCGAACGGCTGTGGTCGGTCAGAACAATGGTGTGGAATCCGCGTGCAATCGCTTGGTCCACCATGCCGGCAATGGAAAGGGTTCCGTCGCTGGCAGTCGTGTGGCAATGGAGTTCGGCCTTGATGTGCTTGGTATCAATCAAGTCCTTGGGAGGCTGGTTCTCCAGTTCGCCGTGATCCTCGCGCAATTCTGGCGGAATCCACCAAAGGCCCAGCGCTTCGTAAATGGATTCCTCGGTGGTGGCGGCAACGGGTTGCTCGCCGCGCTCTTGCGGGGTTCCCTTGGCGGTGGCATCTTCTTTGAACAGTCCGTATTCGTTCAGGCGAAGTCCCATCTTCTGGGCGCGCTCGCGAAGCCGCACGTTGTGTTCCTTACTTCCAGTGAAGTACAGAAGCGCGGCGCCGTACTGCGCGTCCGCAACGGTGCGAAGGTCAACCTGCATTCCGTGTGCGGTGCGAATACTCGTCTTTGTTTCACCGGAGACAAGCACCTTGGAAACGCCTGGCGCGTTGCGTAGTGCCTCGTGCAGTGCTGCGGGGTGCGTGGAGCTTGCAACGATATCGATGTCACCGATGGTTTCCTTGCCACGCCGCAGGCTGCCAGCGTGGGAGATGCGCGTGACAGCGCCGGCGTTGCGGAGGTAGGCGATCAGTTCAAGTGCGACGGGCAAGGCTTCGCCCAGTCGGATCCGACCGCGGGTGGTGTCAAGGAATGTGAGTGATTCTTCGATCGCCTTGAGTGTCTTTGGGCCCATGCCCGGCAGGCCGCCGAGACTTCCGTCAGCCAACTTGGCACGCAGTGTGTCGACGGAATCAACGCCGCCTTCGGTCCACAGTGTGCGCACTCGCTTGGGCCCAAGGCCAGGAATCTGCAGGAGCGCGGGGACGCCGGCGGGGATCGACGCAAGCAGTTCCTCACGCTCGGCCACCTTGCCGGTGGTCACAAATTCAAGAATCTTCTTGGCGCTGGAGTCGCCGATACCGGGAATATCCCGAAGGCGCGCCGGATCAGTGCGTGCCAGTTCAGCAAGGTCTTCGCCAGCTTCTTCAAGCGTGCGCGCTACTTTGCGGTTGGCGTTGACTTTGAATGCGTTGGCCCCCGTCAGGTCCAAGACGTCCGCAATTTCCGCAAAGATGCGGGCCAGTTCCATGTTCTTACTCACCGGAATCTCCTCAGGCGCGTTCGCGCAATGCCTTGGCCACGTGCTCCAGAAGTGCAGCATCTGGAAGTGCATACGGCCTGAATTTCTCAAGAAGCCCTGACTCTTCGTTGGCCAGCAGCGCGCGATGGAAGCCCAATCGACTGGCGGCGGGGCCATCGATCAACGTGCTTGAATCGGTGACGCCCATCTGGAAGAGCACCTTGTTCTCCAGTTCGCGCAATGAATTGCGATCAACGGTGCGCTGCAGGTTGGCCAGCGTGTCGGCCCACAGAATGCAGTGGATTCCAACCAGCGGCCCCTCCTTCAAGAGGAGCGCAAGCACCTTGTCCGGCGTCGGCGCGGCATCGCCACCCGATGAGAAGCTGTAGTCATCTTCCGTGCGGCGCAGCGAACGGAATCGATGCACGCCATTCACCAAGAGGAACATGCCCGGCGCATCCGATCCGCCGTCCGCATTGCGGCGCGCCAGTTCTTCGCCGAGTGCAACGATGGCGTCGCCCACGTCGCGGAACGAAGGAATCTGCACATCATGCGGCAGGGCGGCGCGCACGCCGGCAAGCATTCCGTGCAAGCGGTCGTCAGGGGTGGTTCCATCAAGGACGACAATCCGCGTTCCCGCCGCGGGCGTCTGTGCGGCAATCGAAATCATCGCCATCGCCATGAGCGCAGCCGCGCTTTCGTCGCGCTGACCAACCACGGCGATGTTGGAACCGCTGCGGCGGACCAATGCCGTGTGCGTGGGATCCTTGATGCTGACTGCATCGCCAAACCACACCTTGGGAGCGAATGATTCGCGTCCGGGTGCGCCCGCAGCAAGCGCCGCCAACAGCGGTCCATTTGCCCAGGGATCTGCGGGTTGATTGCCTTCGAAGACGATGGGCTTTGGTCGCGGCGCGCTGGCGTGGGTGCCGTCAGTGGCGGTCACCAGGCGCAATTGTGCGTCGCGTTCTTCGTCGCCGATCCACACCACTTGGAATGGGCTGTTGCCTTCGAGCAGTCCGCCGGCGTCGTTGTAGATGGCTTCGCCGGGGCGCGTCAGTAATCGCGCCGCAGTGTTGTCGTCGGAGAGAATAAGTTGGCTGTCGGTCTCCGTGCATTGCAAGGCAATGCGAACGCCCATCTGGCCCATGGTGCTTCGGGCAATGCTGTACGCACCACCAAGGGTCTGACTGCCGAGCACCACATGCATGCCGAACGCTCGACCTTGGCGAACGAGGCGGTCCAACAGGAGCGAAGAGTCCTGCGCCACCTTGTCATCTTCAATGAACAGCTCTTGGAACTCGTCAATCACCAAGAGGCAACGCGGCATGCGCTCCGGGCGCTTGAGGGCGCGCCAGTCAGTGAGGTTCTGCACGTTTGCGGAGCGATAGAGTTCGCCGCGCCGACGCAGTTCATCATCAAGGCCTTGCAAGACGCTCAAGCCAAATTCGCGATCGCTCTCAACGGCCACCGCGCGCGCATGCGGTAGGGCGCTTGCGGCATACGCCTTAAATTCAACGCCCTTTTTAAAGTCAACCAGCCAGAACTCCACCTCGTCCGGTGAATACCAGAGCGCGGTGTTCACAATGAGTGCATTGAGAAGCGAACTCTTTCCGGAGCCCGTCTTACCAGCGACCAAGGCGTGCTGGCTGGTTCCTTCACCAAGCGTCATGTACTGCAGGCGGTTGGCGCCGCTTCGCCCCAGTGGAACACGGAAATTCTTGGCAGTGGAAAGCGTCCAGCGCTCCTCCGGCTTTGGCGTCACCGATGAGAACGGCACTTCAACGCGGTTGGAATCCTTGGCAGCTCGACCCACGGCGCGTGTGAGGCGCAGCAACATGGCATCGTCCGGCGGGGCGTCGGGCGTGAACGGCAATTCCGCCAGGCGACCTTCGTCAAGTGTCCAGCGTTCCGGAATACTCCCCTCCGCGGCCAGCCATCGAACGGTGATCGCACCGCGGCGCAGGTCAGCAATATCAAGCCCGGGCGGCAATGCTGCTCGCAGGTCGCGCAACATCAAGACATGCACGCCGCAACGGGCGCCGCTCTGCAGAATGCTGGCGAAACGCTTGGCGGACTGGTCAGAAACATTGACCGGGAAGTCCGCCATCACCAAGAAGCGATAGGGCTCGGCAATTTCGCCGGCCTGTTCGTTGTAGGCCTCAATCGATGGATATTCATTGCGCAGGTACTTCTGGATGACCGTCTCCATGTGCTCAGTGAGGTCAGAAAGTCGCTGCTCAATGTGCCGCACATCAGTCCAGATTCGGTCGGTGACCAACAGTTCCATCTCGTCTGCCAAGTGCATGAACCCGGCGAAACTCTGGCCGAGCCCCACTGGATCCATGAAGACGAAGCGTGCTTTGCCAGCCGGAATGGAAACCAGCAGCCGGGCGACGGCGTTCTGCAAGATGCGCAGCCCATCAGCGCGGCGTTCGGGGGGAGCATCGATCAGGAGCGACATCCGCTCCGGCGCGCCAAGAAATGCTGGAACGCGCCACAGTGACGTGGTATCCACGCCGCTCCAGGCAAGTTCGGCACCCAAAGGTAATGCGCCAGGGACATCCGTGAGGTTCAAGGCCACCTCGCCCACACGAATCACGGCCAATGGTCGCAACGGCGGCTGCCATGAATCCCAACCAGTCTCGAGCCATGGTCGTGTGCATTCGCGGTCTGCGAGTTGCAATTCATCGAACCCGCTGGTGATGGTCTGCTGCGCGGTGCGCCAAGCAGCGTGCGCAGCGGCGGTCTCCGCAAATTCCAGTTCAGCCGCTTCGCGCGCCACTGCTTCCCATCGATGCTGTTCTTCCGCAAGCGCCACCGTGCGGCGCTCATTGACTTCGGTAATCAATCGGTCGCGCAGTCGTTCGGTTTCTTCAATGGCGATCGCGCGCTGCTTAAGTGCTTTGGCGTGGTAGTGCGGGACCTTCTGGTCGATGTGCGCCAGCACTTCTTTGAGTTTGCGCTCCACTTCCACCACCATCGGCTTGTGCATGGCATCGGCAGTGGCCAGGTCGGCGTCGCGGGCTCGCTTGGAAACATCCTCGCGCTCGCGGCGGTTTCGCTCGGCGCCTTCAATGGCAGCGTTCAGTGCGGCGCGCGCGGTGGCTGCTGTTTGTAGAAACGGCAGGTACCGAGCCTTCACCTCATGACGGGCCAATCCGTACAGGACAGCAATGGCAATCACAAAGAGCGTGAGCGCCACTCCGGCACCGGCAGCACCCGCTGGCATCGCTGCAAGCCCCAGCTGCGTCTTCAGTACCAGCCCGCCCACGAATCCGGCGCCCACCATCAATACCAGCGGAATCACCAGAATTGGTCCGCGGAACACCCCAGAAATCCGACACGCTCGCAACTGCGTCAATGAACCGGCCAGCGCATTCATGCACGCTTCAATGTTGCCAGGGCCGCCCAACGGAACAGTTGGCTCAGCGAGCGCCCGTTGTCGATACCCGCGCACGGTCTGGTGTGCGGCTTCGGTAATTTCAGTCAGGCGCCCATTCCATCCACCAAGTTCAGTCATGCGCGCGGCATGCGCCTTGCGGATCTCAGGAATCGCCGCCTCAAACACGCTCTCAGCCATCCAGACTCGCTCGTCGTAGGCGCCGCGGGTTTCGTCTTCCTTGTCTTCTGCTTGTCGAACGGCCTGCGCGCGCAGGGTCTTCTCGTCGGCGCGCACCTGGGTCACGGCCGCTTCGGCGGCGACCTCAATTTCATTGATCCGGCGCGTAAAGCTGGTGGCAACTTCGCGCAGTTGTTCAGCAAACGACTCTTCCAATGAATCGAGCGCTGATCGATGCATCCGCTCGTTCAAGGACTTTCCGCGTGCGCCGCGTGCCGCCGCAGTGCGTTCGGACTCAGCACGCTCACTGCTTGCCGACCAGACCAAATCAACCAATGCACGTTCCCGGTCGAGAGGTGTAGAGGGGTGGTCAGGCATCGGAGGCGTCACACGGTGATGATATGCATTGGCAGGCGGCGGTGGTCACTACGCCGACTGATCGTCGCCGCATTCGCGACGCACTCGCTCAAGGACTTCGTTGATGGAGTCCATGGCATTGAGTACCGAACGAAGCGTTGTTTCCAGTGGTTCGATCTGCTTCCGCCACAGTGCTTGCGAGACGGGGTCATCCCACGTCTCTTGCGACCGTTGCCACGCCACCAACAATTGTCGGTGCGCGTCCTTCAGTTTGGCTCGTGATCCGGAAACGCTCACTGGGTGACCTCCGGGGGCGTTTGCTCGCCGGACTCGAACGACGCACTTGTGCCGGTGGTGCTGTCAGTGGTGGTGATGTCATCTTTCGTGCTGTCAGCGTGCACGCTGCCGTCGGTCGCGCTATCAGCGGCTGCACTTTCATCAGCCGCGCCCGTTTCGTCCACATCTCCGCCGCGGCTCATGTTGCTTGAAGCCCCCAAGATTTCCAGCAATCGGTCGGACTCCTCACCGCCGCGCAGGTAGGCCTCCAGGTGCTCAGTCATCCGCTTGAGCATGGCACTCATGCGTGGCACATCGCGGTCAAGCACGGTGTGCATGCCACTCAGTGCGCCCTTAAAGATCACCGATTGACGCGGCAGTTCGGTGGACCAACGCTTGGTGTTGCGCAGTTTGGTTTCGGCGTACTCCAGGCGCTTCATGGCGCGATCAAGCGCCTTCTTCTCATCGACCACGCTGGGGCGCGCGTCAGCTGTCGCCTTGATTTCCTGCTTGCGAAACAGGGCGCTCTTGCACATCACCACTTCGTCCTGCACCTTGCGCATGCGCTTGCGCCAGAAGTCGGGCTGCTCCGATTCCACCCATGCCAGCGTGCGTTCGATCTCACCTTCCGCCTCTTCAAGCGCCAGTCCGAAGGTTTCCGACGCAACCAGTAGCGAAGCACGAAAGCGCTCGATGGTTTCCACGTCCGCAACCTTGATCTGTTCGCCCATTCAGTGATCCTTCGCGCTGCGATTCAGCGTTGGTTGAGATACGACTCTGCAGCATCTGCTTTGCGCAGGAGGTACGGAACATGCTGCTCAGCCGCCTTGGTGAATTTCTGCAAGACGCGCACGGTGGAGTCAAACTCCTCGGAGAACTTCGCTTGCTCTTGGTCGCGCCACGTCTGCGACAGCGTTGCCATGCGGGCATTGAGTGCACTGGTCTGCTGCTGCAGTTCCAGCGCGAATTTCTTCAGGTCTTGCGCAAAGCGCCTGAGTTCTGCGGGATCAACGACTGCCTTTGCCATGGTTCAGGGTCCTTTCGTATGCAATCAATGATTCGCGGCGGTCGGTACGGTGGTTGCCGCGGTTGGCGATGTTGGGACAACTTCCACTTGCGCGGCAGGTGTTTCCGAGGGGTAGGGCAAGAATGCGGCGATCAGCCCGTCCCCGATACCCATGATGGCCCATCCGGCAATGAGCCCGGCACAGACCGCTTCCTTGGAATCCACCCACAGTCGCCAGCCGAATTCGCCGACGCGCTTGATGTAACGGTGTTCCATGGTGGCAAAGAATGCTGCACCCAGCCACATCATGATGGTGGATTCTGGTGGCAGCACCACACCAAGACCGATCGCCACCGCAGAGATCGGGAACTTGCCGCGTGAAATCAGGCGTGCGGATTCCAGAATGATGGCGATGGTGGCTCCAGCAAGCATGGCCCATGCCGCGCTCACTGGGAGTACGCCCCAAAGCTTCTGGATGCCGTCAACCGTTTGTACGAGCGAAGCTCCCGCAGGGGAGCTGCCCATGCCTTCAATCACCTTGGAGATAGCGGCCCATTGCAAAGCTCCGGGTACCGCCCATGTCTCCGAGACGTGCTGCTCAATGGAAACATCCGCGGTGCGGTTCCATAGAAACAGCACATAGAAGAGCGGGGTGGATGCCAATGCACCCGCAACAATTCCAATGCAATGCCCCCAGGCCTGCTGCCGTGGCTTAGCGCCAAGCATGTAACCCGGTTTGATATCCATCAGCAGGTTCGAAGCATTGGATGCCACTTCGGTGGTCACGCCGGCAGTCATCAAGTTGGTGCCCGGATTTGTTGGCTGGATCGCACCGAAAGTGAACTGAGTGATCTTGGACAGCGAGGCAGTCGGCGTGGTTGAAGTGAGCGCCGTGGCGTTTGCCGCAATGAGTGTCAAGAGCACGATCATCGGAATAGACAGCGCGCCGATCCAGATACTCACGCCGAACCATTCATGGTTCAGCCAAATGATCAGCGCACTAAAGATGGGCACGCCCACAAAGCTGACCCACAGCGGCAGTTCAATGTGTCGAACACAGTCTTCGTTCACTTCGCGGCGCTTGAACATTCCGCTGAACGCGGAAAGCAGCACCTTGGGCTTTGCAAAGAGGCCCAGCATGGATGCGGTCAGCATCATGGAAACACCCCACCACAGGCACCACGTATTGGTCAGGTGCGCGCGTCCAAAGATGGCATCGGCCATCTCATAGGTGCCATCGGCTTGTGCGATCTTCTTAAAGTTCTTTGGCAAGATCTCGCCATTCATAATCATCAGCGGCGCCAGCACCAAGTAGTTGGTGACCATGCCGATCACCAAACTGTTGGCGACGCGCATGCCCATCAGGCCGCCGGCGCCCACCATGGACAGGTCAAACATCACCGTCATTCCCAGCTTGTCGAGCTGAATTCCGGAAATGTTTGGCACCCAGCTGATCACTTTCCCGGCAGCGTCCTTGGCTGGGGTGTAGAGCCACTCATCGAGGCGCTCTGGGAATTTCTTGAGCGTGTCGGTTGCCTTGGAGGTTCCAAGGAGGGAAATCTGCAGCACTGCCATATAGCCCGTTGCCACCACTAACTGCAGCGCTGCGCCAATACCGGCAGCCCACGCCAATGCCTTTGCTTTAAACAGCCCAGTGTCCACGCCAGCGCCGTCGGTCGGTGCATCAGACTCAATGGGTAACCCAGCAGCATCCAAATTCTTAGTGCCGCCGGCGGGCGCATGCGGATACAGCGAATCCAGTACCACCGCGCACGCGCGCCCCTCCGGGAACGGTTGTTGTTCGTCATTGATAAAGCGGCGCTTCATTGGGAATGCCACCAGCACACCCAAGATGCTGGCCACCACGTTCCAAATCAGCATCTGGTGCCACGCCATCACGGTGTTCGTCACAAACATGTACGCCATCAGTGCACTGATCAGCGGACCAGTCATGTAGCCCGCGGCGGTAGCGATCGACTGCACGGCGTTGTTCTCAAGGATGGACATGTCCTTGGACAACTGCAGCCGTGCCATGGCGCGGAAGATCACAAAGGACAGGATCACACTGGTGACGCCCACCCCAAGCGACCACCCGGTCTTGGCGCCGATATACAGGTTGGTGGCACTGAGAACGCCGCCGAGCAAGAATCCGGTGACTGCCGCGCGGAAGGTCAACTGCGGCATATTGCCACGAAACACGGTCTCAAGCCACCAGCGATCCTTCTGAGATCTGGTCCAGGTGCGGGTTTGTTCGTCGGTGAGATGTGGGAGTGCCATAGGTGATTCTCTGCGCACGTTCGGCGCAAGTGCGGAGCGTAGCGCGATGGCGCGGGTACCCTGCGGCAATGAGCCAATTGCCTGCTGCCAATCGGATGCAGACTGGCGGGTCGTCTGGCCCGGAAGCCAACGGTGCGTTTGTCGGACCAGTGATCCTGACTGCGTTGGCGGCGTGGCGCGCCCGGATGGGAGTGCTAACGGCTGCGGTGGTGGTATTGGCTCTTGCCAACGCGCCGACGCAATTGGCGCAGTGGGATGCCTCCCAACGGATGGAGCAGGCCTCGGCTCGGTCCGAGGCACGCGGAGATCGGTCGCCGGATCCAGAGGAGGCTGTACGGGATCTGGAGGCCATCGGCCCCGCCTGCTGCAATCTCTGCGGAGCCACGCTGCTTGGGTTCTTTCTGGTACTTCCCTTGACGGCTGGCGCCACCGTGTTGGGTGCGCGGACAGTTCGGGGCAACGCCCGCTTTGCGGACATGACCTGCGGATTTCGGCGTTACGTTCCCACACTTGGCGCTGCACTGGTGACGCTCTTGATCGGTGGCGGTGCGGCCATGGCAGTGGGGCTGATCAACTCCATGGCGCTGATCGGATCCGCATCGCGCGCGATCTCTGGCATCGTGACACCTGGGGTGCTGCTTGTGATCGGTGCGCTCATCATGAGTATCACCCTGTGGCTGACGGCACGGCTGTGGTTCGCCATTGTGCGGGTTGCGGATCCGGAGCGTCCACGCATTGGTGGCATGGCGTCGGTGACGCTCAGTTGGCAATGGACCGATGGCACCGTGCAGATGGGAATGGTTGGCGTGGTTCTGGTGGCCATGGCTGTCGCAATCGCCGCGCTCCTTCCTGGCTGGCTGGCGTGGTCAACGGCCACGAGCGGAATGGGGAGTGCCAAGTCTTACGGGATTGCAATTGCGGTCGTCCTGATGAGTATCGGCGGCTGGTTTGCCGGAACATTTGCGCTCGCATTGTTTGGCGCCGCCTACGAACGCGTTGCCAAAATTCGAGAGCCGATTGCGCCGCCCGTTCATGAGTCGATCACGCAGCAAAGTGGAGGAATGGTCGGATGACTGGAGCATTTGGAGACTTAGAGAAGGCCGACTACCCCATGGATCGCCGCTCAGTGCGCGGCCGACGTATTC
>CALQCP020000031.1 GCA_943329105.2 Chitinophaga pinensis
AGCGGCGCGCGTGGCTCCAGCGGCGCGCGTGGCTCCAGCGGCGCGCGTGGCTCCAGCGGCGCGCGTGGCTCCAGCGGCGCGCGTGGCTCTAGCGGTGCATCGCTGGTCACGCGTCGTCTTCCCAATATGGGCGATCTGCAGGACCAGGTGGCGGGAATGCGCCGCGCGTGCGCTCACGTAGTTTCGCGCGGCAGCGCATGCGCAATTCTTCAATACGCGAACGGAGATTCTCTAAGAACACATCCGGTCCTTCAGCCGACCACAGTTCCACTGTCTCTGGCGAAATCGGTTCGCCAATCTCTGCCTGCAGTTTGCCGTGCAAGAATGGCCAACGCCGCGACTTTGGCCAAATGTCATGCGCGCCCTCAATCGCCATCGGCACGATGGTTGCCTTGGCGCGACGCGCAAGGAGCGCAATACCCGGCTTGAATGCCTTGGTACGACCATCATCGTTGCGCGTTCCTTCCGGGAACATGAACACCGCGCGGCCCATACCCAATTGTTTGATCGCCATTCGTAATGCCCCAAGATCACCGGAGCCGCGCTCAATGGGCACCGCGCCGTAACTACGAATCAGCATGGCAAAGGGGCGAAATCGAAATAAACTTTCGCGTGCAATGATGGTGTACGGACGCTCACGCGTGGCACTGCCGCACGCTGGCGGATCAAGCAAACTCTGATGATTGCTCACCACCAGAATGCCGCCCTGACGCGGCAATCGCTCTTGCCCGGTGCAGCGAAATCCCCAAATCAGGCGCAAGGTGTAAAACACGATGAAGGCGCAGGCGCTGAACCACGCAACACTCACCGCACCGCGGCCGGGAGCGCGGCGCTGCGCCTGAAAGAGCGTGATCATGCCGTCTGCACCGCTCGTGAAGGGGTAAGAAAGTCCGCTGGAACAACAATGCGCGTGCGGCTCTCCAGTTCAAGGACTACTTGGTCAAGCGTGAGACCGCTGGTGTCGATCCGTTGCGCGCCGGGCGCGCATACCAACGGGCCATCAACACGGGTTTCATCAAGGTGATCGCGCTGTTGAATGGCGCGCAAGACTGCTTCGTAATCAGCGGGCCGACCCTGCGCACGCATTTGGTCAACGCGGCGGCGCGCGCGAACTTCTGGATGCGCATCTAAATAAAAGCGCACCACGGCATCCGGAAACACCACCGATCCTTGATCGCGGCCTTCGGTGACTAAACGTGGATGCGCACGGCCGATGACGCGTTGCGCCTCAACCATAGCGGCTCGCAACGCTGGTTGGCGCGCCACCACACTCACGGCAACATTCACATCTGCATCGCGAATGCGCTCGGTGAGATCACGACCGCCGAGCAAGAGCCGCGGCGGACGGAACGACCAATCGAAAGCCAGTCCTTCTTCGGCGATACGCGCGGCGAGCGCTACGCCGTCATCAGCTTGCACGCCTTCATCAAGGGCGACAACCGCTGCGGCGCGGTACATGGCGCCGGTATCAAGCACCTCAAGACCAAGGCGTTGTGCCAGTTTCCAGGCGACCGAACTCTTTCCGGTGCCAGCCGGGCCGTCCATAGTGACGATCACGCCCGCTGGCGCGGTCACGGCGCCACCTCGGCCTCGCCCTCAGCTTCTTCCTCGTCCTCAATTTCCACCGGATCAATCTCAGCGGCAAAGAGGTCGCGGGCGAGTTCAATGTTGCCAATCGGATCGGCCTTGGCGGAGTAGTCGATACAGAGCGTGTTCTGGTAGCCAACGGTGCGAACCGCATCCAGGAGCTTGGCGAGGTCCCATGCATCATGTTTGCCAGTCTTTCCGAACCCTTTGATACTGGCCTCGACCGCTTGCGCATACGGGGAAAGTTTGCGGAGCGTGCCTTCGGCGTCACCGGAGGCCGCCGCATGTGCAAAGGTGGGCATACTTCCTATACGGAAGCCGCCGATCTTCTTGATGAGGTCCGCAATCTTCTGAGGGTCGCCAGCAGGGCCAGTGCCGGGGCGCAAGAGAAGGTGCGTATCGAATCGGTCAAGGGCCACTAAAGAGCGCTTGATGTTGGCCGCGTAGGCATCGAAGTTGACAGCCGGAAGCGCGCTGAGTTCCACCGCAACGGCGGGTGCTCCAAGTTTGCTTGCGGCCATGCCCAGTCGCTCAATGCGCTGAATCGACATGGGACCGGCGTCCGGGCCAAAGTCCAATGGCGCCTCGTCCACTAAGACCAGAATTGGGCAGCGCGCACGGTCAGCGCGATCGCGCAGGCGCTCAAGATCCTTGGCAACCATCCCGCGCAGCAGCGCGGTGTTGGCGTTGATTCCTTTCACGCCCAACTCTTCGGCCGCGAAGTCCGGAATTTCCATCGGCTCAAGGGCGCGCTTGGCACGCTTCACGTACTGCAGGGATCGGGAAGAAAGAGTAAGGAGCATGTGGTGGGGGGACGGCCAACGGGCCGCGAGTCGAAGTCTACACGCACGGCTATGATTCTCGCCTCGACGATGGATCCGCATGTGCGAATCCGCCCCGACCCACCGCATTCAGGAGAAGATTGATGTCTACCCCCGCCAACTGCCGGTTCAGCGAGACGCACGAGTGGTTCCGTCAGGAGACGGACGGGACGGTCACCATGGGCATCACCCAGCACGCGGCCGATGAACTCACCGATATCACCTTCGTGGAAATGAAGGCCGATGGAACGAAGATCACCGCAGGCGGAACGGTCGGCGAAGTGGAGAGTGTGAAGACCAGCAGTGAGATCTATGTTCCCTGCGCCGGAACAGTGGTGGCCAGCAATGAAGCGGCGCACAAGGATCCATCGCTCTTGAATAGTGATCCATACGGAAAGGGTTGGCTCGTGCGCCTCTCCGATTGCGACATCTCCAAGGCTGCCGACTTGATGGATGCCAAGACGTACGACGCAAAGAACGGTCACTAATTCGTGCTGCGGGCCAGGCCCGACCATGTGCTCGCCACCCCGAGCCAATCGAGCGCGAGTGATGGCACATGAATACGAGCCCGATGAATCTCTCGTCCGGTGCTGCGGCGACGAAGCCGTCTGGCGCAGCATTTATCTGCGCCCGCGCGGTACGGAAGACCTATCGCACCGGCGAGCGACCAGTGGAAGCACTGCGCGGCGCCAGTCTGGAGATCCGCGAACCGGGCTTCTATGGAATCATGGGCTCGTCAGGAAGCGGCAAGAGCACGCTGCTCTACCTCTTGGCTGGACTTGATCGCCCTGATTCTGGGGAGATTGAAGTTGCGGGCGCGCGCATCGATCAGATGAATGAGCGGGAACTCACCCTGCACCGCCGCAAGCGCATCGGCGTGGTGTTCCAGCAATACAACCTGCTTCCTACGCTGAACGCCATTGACAATGTCATGCTTCCGGGCATCCTGGACGGCGCAGCACGCGGCCCGCTGGAGAAGCGCGCGCGCGAACTACTCGGAACGCTCGGCCTTGCGGACCGTGCGACGCATCGACCCGAAGCGCTTTCCGGTGGCGAGCAACAGCGCGTTGCGATTGCGCGTGCGTTGCTCTTTGAACCATCAGTCTTGTTTGCTGATGAACCAACCGGCGCGCTTGATAGTGCCAACAGCGAACGCATGTGGAAGATGTTGGACGCGCTTGCGCATGAACGACAGATGGTGGTACTGATGGTGACGCACGAGCCCGCCGCGGCCGCGCACTGCAAACATGTATTTGTCATTCGCGACGGTATCGTCGCTGGCGGCTTCGACACGAAAGGCATGCATGCGAGCGACCTGGTGGTTCGCGCGTCAGGGCTTGGCAGCGAGACGCGGTAGAACCGCGCTCTTGGCCATTGCCGTCATGCTTTCGAGCGCGCTCGTGGCAGCGGTTGCCTGTGGGCTGGAATCGGCGCGCGGAAATGCCGAAGCAAGCCTGCGGCGCTCGATCGGCGCCACCGACGCGCGCCTCGTCAATCGTTTCGGCGCAGCGTTCGACGCTAGCGAAGCAGAGCGGGTTCGCGCGCTTCCAGAGATTGATGCTGTGGCAACGAGCCTCGGTGGATCGCTCTCGTTAGTCCGCGCCGATGGCGGGCGCGGCGAGGACGGCAAGCCGCGGCGCGTGGTAGCGCAAACGCGCGGCCTTGAGGCAGGAACCGACGCTCGCTTTCGCATGCAAGAGATGCGGGTTGGACGATTGCCCACGCAGGCTGGTGAAATTGCGATTGATCCGCTCACTGCCAAGGCGCTGGCATGTGCAGTCGGCGATCAATTACAAGTGCAACGCTTCGGCGACCCGATTGCACTGACCGTGACTGGCATCATTGACCGCGCCGCACTCGGGGCGTTACAGCGACCCTACGTAGTGGTGGATCGTTCCACGTTGGTTGATGCAAACGGAAGTGATCAAGTAACCACCGTCATGGTGGCGCTCAAGCCCGGAACCGATGTCAGCGCGTGGGTGGCGCTGCATGCACCGGAGTTTAAGGAGCCGTTGTCGCTGGAGCCAAGCGAGCTGTACACCAGTGGGTTCGACAAGCAAATGTTGGCATTGCGGCTGGGATTCGTACTCATCAGCGCGATTGCGTTTATGAGTTGCGCGTTCATTGTTGGCACCGGCATGACCACCGCTGTGGCGGAGCAACAGAAAGAGCTAGCGATTGCACGCTGCGTCGGCGCCAGCCGCCGACAGGTCTTCATGAGCCAGGTGTGGGCGGGCGCAGCGCTGTGCGGCGCGGGGGGAATTGCTGGCGTTCCGCTGGGCGTGGCATTGGCCGCCCTGCTCTGTTGGTGGTTCCGCGAGTGGCTTTCCGACGGATTCTTCATGAGTTGGGCTGGCGTTGGGCTAGCCATCGCCGGCAGCCTGATCGCTGGCATCGGCGGATCGTTGTGGCCCGCATGGCAAGCATCAAGTACCAGCCCACTGGCAGCGCTGGCGCCACGGGTGCGCGCCCCACGACGCGCCGGCATTGTGTGGCTTGGCGTTGTGGGCGTCGTTTGCCTTGCGGCGCAAGTGGCGCTCTTACTTGTGCCGGAAGGAACCGCGCGGTTCTGGACGTACTCATTGCTGGGGATCCCGCTACTGCACGCGGGATGGTTCATGCTTTCGGTGCCCGCGCTTTGGGTGGTGGCCACTGTGCTGAGTGGCGGCATCGAGCGCGCTCTTCGCATTCCGCGCGGATTGCTGTCCGGCGCCGTACAGCAGGCCCCGTATCGATTGGGATTCACCGCCGGTGCACTCATGGTGGGCGTGTCCATCCTGACGAGCACCTGGACCAATGGCACAGCCGTCGTGCGCGACATCAGTGAACGCGTGCGCATCTCCGATGGCTTTGTCTTCAAAGCGAACGGTATGTCCGTCGCTGAGCAGGATCGAATCAAGGCGATACCGGGGGTGCAAGGAACCGTGCCGATTGGCTATCTACCGCTCAAAGTGATCGGTGAAACAGTGTTTGGAGTGGAGGGCATTGGCACTCCCAACGTGGTGTGTATTGGATTCCCGCCTGAGGAATTCTTGGCGCTGAATCGACTTGATTGGATTCAAGGCTCCCCGGAAAGCGCACTGCCGAAACTCAAGACTGGCGCCGGAATTCTGGTGGCAAAGGAGTTCTTGGTGGCGCGTGGCAAGAAACCAGGCGACCACATTCGCCTTGGTGGCGGCAAGACTGAGAAGGATTACGAAATCGTTGGCGTGGTTGGCGCCGCCGGCCTTGATGTAGCAGTGCAGTTCTTTGGCATTCGCAGCGTCTACACGGAGAACGCGGTCAGTTGCGTCTTCATGGACTTTGACGAAGTGGCGCGCAGTTTCGGCAGCCGCGAAGCATTCATCCTGCAGGTTGATATTGATGATGCCAGCCCCCCCGAACTGGACGCGCAACTTGGTGATGCGGTGACGGATCGTGTACCGGGGGCAGTATTTGCCAGCGGCAGAGCGATCCGTAAGACCATTCTGCAAGTAGGCGATCGCATCCTGATGATCACCAGTGCCATCGCGTTTGCGGCGCTGGCACTTGCGTGCTTTGGTGTTGGTAATGTGGTTGCCGCCAACATCGGTGCGCGCACCTTTGAATTTGGGGTATTGCGTGCCACCGGTGCAACTCCTGGACTCTTGGCACGACTGGTACTTGGCGAAGTGCTGCTCCTCACGATTGCTGGCGCAGGCATCGGAACGGCGCTTGGACTCCATTTGGCGCGCATGGGTGTCTTCTGGCACAAAGAACTTGGCGGGCAGGAAATTGCCTTCGAACCGCCGCTCACTCCGCTTGCCATCGGCTGGGCGGTGCTGTTAGTGATGACCATTGCCAGCGCCATGCCCGCCGTGCGCGCGCTGATGAAGCGCTCTGTGCGGGAGTTAGTCAGCTAACTGCAACGCAACAGCGTGCGCAATAGCCGGTACAACAATAAAGATCGCGGCGTGACTGTGATGAACGAGTTCATCACGGCCACGCCGCGCATTGCACATGTGCATTCAAGCAGTACTTAATTACTTAGCAGCGGCTGGGGCAGCCGGCGGCGTTGGCAACATGGTTGCTGAACCGGCGATGGCATCTTCAAGCAGTTTGGTTGCCGCGGTTGCCTTGGTTTGAACGGTATCTGCGTCCTTCTTTGCCTTGGCAAGCAGTGGCTTCACTGACTTGATTCCATCAGCAGTCAGATCGTTGGCAAGCAACACATGGATGTCGGACATGTCAGCCACAAAGGCCTCGTAGGAGGTCTTGACTTCACCCATCGACGTGCGGATGGCGGTGATACGGGCAGTGAACGAATCGCGGCGGGTTGCAGCAGCCGTGCGCGCGGCTTCACTCTTCAGAAGATCCGATTCCTTCTGCCATGTGTCGGTGTACGTCTGTGCCTTGGCTGTCAGTGATGCCCAACGATCGCGCACTTGGTCGGCCGTCTTTTCGAGCGTACTGAGTGACTTGGAGAACGATTCGTAACTTGCCTTCAGGTCCGGTGTCACACCGATCGCCTCGGCGGCGGCCAATGCCCCGGTGACCTCGGTACTTCCGCGCGTCAGCATGTCCTTGGTGTCCGACATGCTGGCGGTAGCGGTGTCGATTCGCTTGGGACCGGCTGCTTCACACGCGATGAAGGCCATAGACAAGCTAGCCACGACAAACGAATTGAGAATTGCGCGTTTCATAAGAGAGATACTTTCGGAAAGACCACGGTCTCGGTGTCGACCTTCGACACCGAGACCGTGGATTTTGGCAAGGGTAGCCCAATTCAATCGAGAGCGTGGGCACACAGCGCGGCGCTGCGACTCAATCCGCCCAAATACGTACTTCAACCTCGCCGGATGCAGTGGCGAGTTCTACCTGCCACTGTGGCGCCCCACTCCCCTCTTCGAGTTCAATCGCATGAACTGTCGCGCCTGGATTGCTGACAAGAGCCTGCGAAACGGCATCCTGGGCGCTCAACACCACCCAGTTGATGACGGAAATGGAATCTTCATACTTGTTACGCTCACTAGCGTTGGGAGTCCAACTGACGAATCTTACGATGTCCCCGGAGGTGGCCTTCGCAACCACTTCCACCAGTTTGTCGGCCGGGGCGTTCCACTGCAGTGCTTTGACAACCAGAATTCCTGACTCAACGTCAGATTCTGCTTCAAGCAAGGGAAGATTGCTGTAGGCGATGATGTCATCCAACGCGGAGTTGAACGTCGCCGCTCCAGCGGAATCGTCGCCATCGCGATCTCCGTCCTCGTCGGCGTCATCTGCTCCGTCGTCGTCATCGAAACCGCTGTCGTCAGCGTCATCGTCGTCGTAGTCGTCGCCGGAGACGAAAACGTCATCGAAGCTGGATTCAAACTTAAAATTGCCAGCAGACGTGCCGAAGAGCGACACGAGCATGCCTTCAGTTTCATGCCCGTCAAAGTGGGTTTCCAGACCAGTCAGTGACAACACTGGCGTCGGGTTTCCGTTCAGCTGCACGTCAAGAGACACGGCGCCGCCGACACTCGTCCAAACAAGTTTGAAGTCACGCGCACCCGACGCCGCGAGGTTCGCCGTAGCGAAATCCACCACCGCCTCATCCACGCGAACAGAGGCAGTCAGAGTGCGCGCGTTCTTCGTACGCGTCACTACCAAGTTCACGCCATCGGGGTAGCCCGTCGCAGGATTCAATAACCCGAACCCGAGAGCGATGCCACTGGTGGCGCTCTGCGAAGTCTTGCTCGGGCGACCGCTCTTCAGTTCATGCTCAAACTCCATGACAAAGCTGTCCGTCCAATCCATTTTCCACTTCGATTGGTACGCCGCGGAGCCGCCCTTGCCCTTCTTGCTGTCGATACGAATCTTCCCATTACTCTGGGAAATGCCGCACTTGGACTTTCCTGATCTCGAACTGTCGCGAGACTCGGTCTCCGACCAAAGAGAATCATCACGGGTGCTGTCGTTGCCATCATCGTGCCGACGCTCGGCGTAGCAGGGATTTACAGACACAACAGCACACACGACACACAGCAGGGTTCGATCAAGACGCATACGGGGCTCCTTCGAAATGGATGACATGACGATCAGGCTGTTCAGTCACACCTCATGAGATATACGCGGGGCGGAAGCCTGCCCGTGCGCGTCAGATCCTAAAATCGTTATAAATTGCTAAAAACGACATGTCATCCGGAATGTAACGAGCTCCTTTTTGCTCGGCTCCCCCCTTCATGGAACTGGCTGCGAGGCTTCCGGATCACTTGCTTGATTGCCCACCCATGACCACGGCTGCAAGCTGCTGCCGACCAGAGACGCCGAACTTCTTGTAGCAATGCGACGCAAGCGTGGCAACCGTGGCTCGACTGACTTTCAGTGATGTTCCAATGGCCGCCAAGGACTGGCCCTTCATGAGCCCCTCTAACACCTGACTTTCGCGATTGGTTAGACGCGCGGCAGCAGCCGGCGCGGGGCTCCGTTCAGCGTATGAAGTCTCCGTGATGCAGTCGGCAAAGACCGGGGCCAACGCAGGGAATCCGTCAGCCACGGGGACGATCGCCCATGCAATATGGTAATTGCACGGCAATGCAATACGAGCGTTGCGATCTTCTGCAGGGAGTTCAATGCTGCGCCGCCGATTAACGCGCAACGCCAGAGTGTCCAAGATTGCAAAGATCGCCCTCAATTCCTTAATGTCTTCGGGCGTGTAGTGCTCCCAATGCAAACGACGATCGCGGTATGCCATGACCGTGTTTGGCGGGCACTGCTCATAAATGTCATTCACATGCGCCGTACTTCGTGCTTCAAATAATCGCCCGATCTGGCCATGGATCGCAACGTGGCGGGGGTTTTCGGGGTCCCATCGCAAGGTGATTCGCTTACTCGTGACCGCGTACCGCACTCCCGGGAATGCACGAGTGGCTGCAACACGGCGAAGTAGCCCTGCCGCACTCAATACATCGATGGACTTCAGCACAGCGGGAAGAGTGCGCCCAGTGACCTTCGCCAAGTCTGCTGGGGAGACTGCCGGTCCAAGATGCCGCAGCACTTCCCAAAGTGATGAGTGCTCGGGGTTGGTCACCGCTTCAGCGAGGCCCGGCCGATCAATCGGATACTCCGATTCCGAATCCCCACCCGCCTTGGGCGCGGAAACTTTTCGCTGGCTCTTTGTCTTGCTCTGCTTCGATTTCGCTGGAGTACTCATCCATATTTTATATCCGCCACTGCACATATGAGCAATTGCATGATGCACCCGATCATTCACTTGAATGAAATCGCGATATCTAAACAAATGACGTGTAGTTACGGCGCGATATCAAGACCAACATCAAGACAGGCGGCAGAGTGCGTCAACGCCCCGATAGAAATTCGGTCAACCCCCGTTGCTGCGATGGCGGCAACGCTTTCCAGATGCACGCCACCCGACGCTTCAAGCAGCACACCCGGAGCTGCGGCATCACGCATGCCAACTGCTTCTGCCAGTTGCTCGATCGTCATGTTGTCCAAGAGCACCATATCGACCGTGTCCTTGGGGAGCCCAAGCATCGCTTGCAACTGCTCGAGCGTGTCACACTCCACCTCCACAAAGCGCAAGGGCGTGCGGGCACGCGCTGCGGCTGCCGCGCTTGCCACGCGCTTGGCCATATCGCTGGGGCTGAGTCCGGCCACGTGATTGTCCTTGATGAGCATGGCATCAAAGAGCCCAATGCGGTGGTTCGTTCCGCCACCACATCGCACCGCCCACTTCTCCAGCATGCGCATGCCAGGAACGGTCTTGCGGGTATCGCAGATGGATGCACGCGTCCCCCGCGCCTGCTCCACGTACTGCGCCGTGAGCGTGGCAATGCCGGAGAGATGACCAACGTAGTTCAGGAGCGTCCGTTCCGCTGTCAAGATGCCGCGCAACGGGCCTTCCATGGAGATGAAGGTTGCTCCCGCCGCCAGTTGCTCACCGTCGGCCGCGTGATGTGCAAGGCGTGCGCCGGGCGCTATCTGGCGAAGCACTTCCGCAACAAGCGGCGCGCCGCATGCAATGCCCGGCGAACGAAATCGCACTACCGCGGTGGCACGCGCATCGGCAGAAATCATTGCTTCGCCCGTGACATCTCCGACCGCACCGAGGTCTTCAGCGAGCGAGCGCGCAACGTGTGCGGCAAGATCGTCTGCAGACATCAGCGCAGCAAGCAGGTCTCGGACAGAGAGCGCAGACAGGTCGGTCAGCGCCGAATGTGTGGACGGAGACAAGGCCATGACTTCAATGGTATAGCCACGCACCACCACGCCGCGTCCAACTCATAATCGACAAGGCCCGCGGATCGCTCCGCGGGCCCTGTGAATGTCAATCAGTGCGGGGCGGACCCCGCCACTACTCAATAGCGGTAGTGGTCTGGCTTGTACGGACCATCGGCAGGAATGCCCAAGTACTCAGCCTGGTCCTTGCGGAGTTCGGTGAGCTTTGCACCAAGCTGCCCAAGGTGCAGGCGTGCCACCTTCTCATCAAGCTTCTTCGGCAAGGTGTAAACCTGCTTGGCGTACTTCTTGTGATTAAGGAACAGTTCAATCTGCGCAATTACCTGATTGGAGAAGCTGGAACTCATCACGAAGCTTGGGTGACCAGTGGCGCAACCAAGATTCAAGAGGCGACCTTCAGCAAGCATGATGATGCTCTTGCCGTTCGGAAGCTTCCACTCATCAACCTGTGGCTTGATGTTGACGCACTTGGTGCCAGGGGTCTTCTTCAGACCGGCCATATCAATCTCGTTGTCAAAGTGACCGATGTTGCCAATGATCGCCTTGTCCTTCATCTTCATGATGTCCTCGGCGCGGATGATGTCCTTGTTGCCGGTGGCGGTGATGAAGATGTCAGCCGTTGCAACTGCATCGGCGAGGGTGACGACTTCGTAGCCCTCCATGCACGCCTGCAGCGCGCAAATTGGGTCGATTTCCGTGACCTTCACGCGGCAACCTTGGCCGCGCAGGCTCTGGCACGAACCCTTGCCGACATCGCCGTAGCCAAAGACCACGGCAACCTTGCCCGCAAGCATGACGTCGGTGGCGCGCATGATTCCGTCAACCAGTGAGTGACGGCAACCGTAGAGGTTGTCAAACTTGCTCTTGGTGACAGCGTCATTGACGTTGATCGCCGGGAAGAGGAGTTCGCCGAGTTCCTGCATCTGGTACAGACGATGCACGCCGGTGGTGGTTTCCTCAGTCACGCCGATCACGTTCGGCGCGGTCTTGGTCCAGTAGCCAGCATGCTTCTGCTGCAGCGCGGTGAGGAGCTGCAGGATGACGGTGTATTCCTCACTGTCCTCGGAGGTGGCGGTCGGCACGGAGCCGAGCTTCTCAAAGGCAAGACCCTTGTGGATGAGCAGCGTGGCGTCGCCACCGTCATCGAGGATCATGTTCGGTCCCTTGCCATCTGCAAAGTGCAGCGCCTGCCAAGTGCACCACCAGTACTCATCGAGCGACTCGCCCTTCCATGCGAAGACCGGGATACCGGCTGGCTTCTCAGGGGTACCGGTTGGACCAACAGCGACAGCGGCCGCAGCATGGTCCTGTGTACTAAAGATGTTGCAGCTGCACCAGCGCACATCAGCACCGAGCTCAACCAAGGTCTCAATGAGAACCGCGGTCTGAATGGTCATGTGCAAACTGCCAATGATGCGTGCACCCTTGAGCGGGTTCTTGCCCTTGTACTCAGCGCGCAAGGCCATGAGGCCCGGCATCTCGATCTCGGCGAGTTCGATCTCCTTGCGACCGAAGCGAACAGTGTCAGCGGACATGTCCTTGACCTTGAAGGGCAGGAACTCCGTGAGGGAGAGGCGCGAGTTGGTGAGGAACGGGTTGGCGGCGGTAGTGGTAGCGGTGGCAGTAGCAGGCATGGGGGCTCCGTGAAGAGTGTTTCCGGCGGTCCGGGAGACTATTCATCCGTTCATCCGGATGAAGGGATGAATGGTAGCAGGCATTGGGTTCTGAGGCAAATAAATGGCCCGCGGAACCAAAAATTATTCCCAAGACCCCCACATAGTCGCAAAAGTGGCGATCCTGCGCGGATGAAGATCACCATGCCACTCGCTGGGCTGACGTTCGCCATGATGCTGGTTGCCTGCGGCTCCAATACCGCCGACCTGTACCAGGCCCCGCCCTCCGATGGCAGCGTGGCGGCAAACAGTTCCGATGTGAGGGACAACCCGGCCATCGTCCCTTCGAACGGCAGCGATACGCCACGCCGGGCGGCGGATGGTGGCGATCGACCCGCTACGCGCGCCGCACGCGCCGGTGCCACCGAAACCGAAGTCGTCGACCCCATCACCCAAGAGTCCGTGACGGGTCAAGGTCACATTGGCTACTTCGGGCAGTGGCAGGTTCGCTTCAATTCATCAGCCAGCGCCGAGCAGTTTGCGGCGCTGCCACGTGCGAAGCGCGCCACGTTGGCTGCAGCGCAGGTGTTGCCAAAGAAGGGCATCCACAATTCAATCTGCCCAATGACGGGCGAAACGCTCACCGCGCTGGCTGCCCCGGTGACATGGGATGGAACGAACATCGGGTTTGCAAGCATGGCCGATGCAAATCAGTTCCGCGCGTTCACTAAAGAGAAGCAAGCGGCAGTGATTGCCGCGTGGATGAAGGCTGGCTCCGAGTGAGACTGCATCGACTTTGGAGTGAGTCCCACGGGTGCGGTGCAGGCGACGCGATGGTCTCGCCAATGCCCTTACGACCGAACAAAGAGCGCTGCAAACAAACCGGGTCCCTTGCCGCTGGTGTCCGGACGCAAGCGCGTGTGACGGCGAAGTGCGAACCCACTGCCCCGCGCAAATCCCTGTAAATCTTGCTCAGAAAATCCAAGATGACGGTGGCCCATGGTCTGCTGGTAACCCGATCGATCATGGCTTGCCATGTCCACCACCAAGAGCGCGCCACCCGTGCGAAATCCGGGCGCAATAGTACGCAACATCGCAGCGGGATCGTCAACGTGATGAAAGACCAACATGACGATGCCCATATCGGCTTCACCTGCGGCGAGTGGTGGCGCAAGTAAATCGCCCTGCCGGAATTCCACGTTCGCAAATCGCTTGAGTCGCTTTCGCGCTGCTGCCAGCATGGCGGGCTCGCGATCAATGGCAATGACGCGACCAACCACTGGTGCCAATCGCTCCGCTGCTTCGCCGGTACCGCAGCCGAAATCCACCGCGACTGCGTCAGGCGGAAGCAATCCCAGCAAAGCCTCGAACACAAACGCGTCGCCGAACAGTTCGCGCCGCAATTCATCCCAGTCGCCACCGATGCGTCCGAAGAATGTTCGACTATCCACACGACGCGCGGCGATGACTTCTGCAAGACGAGCATCGTCTTCTTCAAATGAAGCGGCGCTCCCCAAGTGCTCGCGGCTCATGCGCCACAGGTCACGCATGTCCGTCGCTAGCGCGGACGGCGTCATTCGATAAAGGCTCTGCGTTCCCTCCGCGCGCTTATCCACCCAGCCCTGCTCAAAGAGCGGCTTCAGGTGGCGACTCACCGTGCTTTGCGGAAGTTGTAACGCGCGCGCCAGTTCACCAACGCCAAGTTCCTCACGCTCCAATAGCCGAAGCGTGCGCAAACGCGCAAGATCGCCGAGCGTGCCCAGCCAACTCAGCCACCGTTCGCGGGGATTGGTGGAATCAGGCGTCATGCAGCGTGGCGGAGCAT
>CALQCP020000032.1 GCA_943329105.2 Chitinophaga pinensis
ACCAGGAATTGGTTACGAAGGCACAGGTATTCACCAACGCCACCTGGGAAGAACGCATCACCGGTCAGCGTAGTGAGGGTCTCCGCAGCGGCGCGGCTGTAGGTGCTGTGACCGCTGACATACCCAGCAAACGGAGGTGTGACGAACGTTGGACGCTGATACGGGTACCACAGGCGACCAAGGATCCAACCAACGCCAGCAACGTCCGTTGCTGGATTTGCAATGGCATTTGGACCACGCCACGTACGCACCGCAATCTGACCAACGGAATTGGAAAGATGCGCGTGTCGTTCGCCGGGCGCACTGCTCGCGGTACTAATGAACTCCACTTCGCCAGTGACTAGTTGAATGCCCAGCGGCGAGAAACTGCCGAGCCCTGGATTGGACGACTGCCCGCGATTGGTCATGTAGCGCACTGAATTCACGGGCCGCGTTGCGTCGTACCCACCCTTCACGCTCCATGCAGAGACCGCCGCGTCATGCATCGCGCCACCGAGGAGCACGTACGCCTTGACGTCCCATTCCAATGGGTCAAGTTGCGCGCCGCGTCCACCAATGCGTCGATCAGCCGACCGTGCGCGCACATCATTCAGAAGTGCGAACCAATGTCCCGGCGGCGTTTCGCTGGATGGACCATCGGCCCAGAATTCCGCCAGTGCACGTGTAAAGTCACCGCGAGGCACCACATTGGCCTGATAAGGCAATCCGGTTGCGGGGTTGACTGCACGACCGACGCCAAGCGGACGGCCCGTCGCAGTGTTGTAGTAGTTCTGCCAATCGGATGGAACAGCAGGCTCCGGCGAATCACCCATGGTTCCTGGTGAAATATCCCACATCACCCCATCGGCGGGATCAAGGTGCCCCGACCATCGCAGCACAATCTCCATGCCCTTGCGGAACGTGGCGTTGTCGGTGCCCGTGCCCATGTACTGCGGCGGTGCGCCCGGATCGAGCCAAATTGGCCAGCTCACTCCATTGCGCATGCGGTAGGTGCGATCCGTAGTGAGCATCCCGAAGGGCGTTACTCCACCCCACTCCGGCGATTGAAATGCCGGAAATCCGCCAGGAATCACATTGCCTTGTTGATCGACATAACTCGTCAGCGCCAACGGCTGCCACTGATTCGGAAACTGCATGTCGGGATTACCACCAATTGAAACAATCATCGGATTGTTCACTGGCACATACACGCGATTTGCAAAGTTGTTTGCTTCGTTTGAGCCATCGTTGACAAGCGTGGCGAGCATGGCGGCAGCAATTCGATTGCCGACAGCCACTGGATCAAGACCCACGGTATGCGTATCGGTTGGCACCACACCGTATTGCGCGAGCAATGCGTCGTACTGCGGCTTCATCACCGCAAAGCCCGGACTCGTAGCAAATCGAGCGCACAAGATGCGGTACGAGACCACGCTGATCGCCTGCTCGCGGGCGACGTACACCGAGGTCCCCACGGGCTCGCCGCGATCGTCAACGAAGCAAGCCGCTCCGGTGCCATCGAAGGCGCGCCATGCGTCCCACATCCCGGCCGAGTGATGAAAGAGGTTGCGCGCATGCACGGGCGGCCGTGCAAAGTCACGCTTGATTGACTCCAGAATCAGGCGGTTCCAACTTGATGCCGCCGTTGCTTGTGCGGATGCAGTGCCATGGAGAGCCCCCACAAACAAGACGATCGCCACCAGCAAACGTGTTGGCTTTAAGCACATAAAGGCATGGTGACAGAATTGCATTTCAAGTCAAGCGGATTCCCGTAGGGAAGCGTCCCGCAAACATTATCGGGACTACCCAGTCGCCGGCGAAACACGGCCTATCGAGCAACGAAGCCTGCTCAGCGCGGGTTTGGACTCAGAGCCGACGCCGGTCGCGTCTCAACGGTCCCAGCACTGAACAGAATCTTGTCAACCGCATCCATCACGGTGTCAGCACTCAGGGCGTGCGTCGCCGTGCGATCAAACCGTGCAATGTTCAGACCAACGGCCTGGCCGTCAAGATTGACGATCGGCCCGCCACACTGTTCCGGCCAGACAATTCCATCGTGCGCCAGGACGCTCCCAAATCCGGTGGAGATGTCGGAAATAGCCGTGGTGGTATTTCCGCGCGAAGGTCCGCCCTTACCACCGCTCATGGGCGCGCGCTTCGCAAGCGTGGCCTCAAGGTGCAGGACCTCCGCACCGCGCGCCACTTCAAGCGCCACATGATCACCAACGTATCGGTCCGCAATGACGCGCCGCAATCCCATGCGACCCCCCAGGCTCTTGCCATCAAGACTGAGCAGCATGTCCCCTACTTGAATACCCGCCACTTCCGCCGCGGAGCCACCTACTACCACTTCTACTTTGAGCGCGGTGGAAACCCCCAAAGGCTCCAGCTCCCGCGCCGTGGCAGATGCCGTCTGTACACCCAAAAACGGACTGGCACTCCAATCACGATCACTCTCACGCGACTCAATGGCCGCAAATCCCAAGGCAGCCGAACGCTGACCAAGACGCGGGGTCAGGAGCACTTGCCCTGGAACTACTTGTGCGCCGCGCGTCCACTCAATCGGCGTGATCGTGCAATTGTCAATCTTCAAGACCGCCAAATCCAGCGGACCATCAGAACCAATGACACGCGCACTGAAGTGCTCACCGCCAGCAGACTCCAATTGCAGCACACCACCCTGCCACCCAACAGGCAGTTGCGATCGCTTGGTCACCGCGTGACCATCTGCATCGATGACGGTGGCGCATACCCGCGCGGCCTTCCCGTCCATGACGTTCAGCATGGATGCGCGTGCGCCGGCAACCAACTCATCAAACGGAAGTCCACGCTGCACCGCCATCCGACCGTGGTCTGATCCGCCGCGCGCAAAGTTCGTTCGAACACCTCGATCAGAGATATCCGAGGCATTCAGGGTCATCATTTCCTCATCAATGCCATCACGAAATTCCCACATGCGCTCGCGCAGACGATCAATCGGCGTGGCAGCATTCTCCCACGGACTCTGCCCGCATCGAGAATTGATCGCGACCACTTCGCCGCGCAGGTTGAAACTCGGTCCGCCGGAATCGCCCGCGTCGATTGGCGCATCGAAGAGCATTTCCGTGCGACTGTTACTCAGTACGCGACCAACGCGTACCAGCGATGGACGCGGTTCTTCTGGCGGCCCTTGAGTGAATCCCATCGCGAGCAACCAATCGCCCGTCGCCAAGCCCGTACTCGTGCCGAGCGGCGCGCATGGCAGGTCCCGACCCTCCGCATTCAGTTGAATGAGCCCGCAATCAAGGGTGCCAATGTTGGCCTGCCCGAGCGTTCGACCCTTCAGTTCGGTTCCATCAGAAAGCGTGACGTTCACTCGGACGCCGGCGTGTTCCCCAACATGACCGCACGTAGCCACCAGCCCATCGGAAGTAATCACCACGCCCGTGCCAGTGGTTCCCCCACTCATGCGCCCGCCGCCAATGCGAATCAGCACCACCGTTGGGCGCAACTGCACGGCTAACGCGCGCAACTGCCCTTCCAGTGTGCGCAGCTCGGCGATCGATGCAACATCATCAAACGGATCTTGACCGCGCGTTCCATCCCCGACCGCCGCGCTGGACGTTTGCAGCGCGGCGGTCAGGAGAATGACGGTCAGTGGAATCACTTGGTATTAGAAGGCGCGGCAGAAGGCTTGGCGGCGCCGATTGGACGAATCTTGATGTTCCGGTACATGACCACGTCGCCGTGATCTTGAAGCACGATGTGCCCCTTATCTTTCGTACCAAACGCCTTCATAGATGCGAACTTGCTGCCGGCAACCTTGTCCTTCCATTCCTTGGACGAAAGGTCAAATTCAGCAGTCTTTACGCCGTTGAGCGTGTAGGTGACCTTTGGACCGATCGCGGTAATCACTGCATGGTTCCACTCGCCCACCGGCTTCGTGGCGCCCTTGGGTGCCGGATAGAGCGCGTAGCAGGCGCCAGCGCTGGTGAGCGGGCTTTGTCCATCGGCATGCTTGGCGTCATCAAGCACTTGCATCTCCGGGCCAGTCTCCCACGGCGCTCCGAAGTCTTCGGAGGACCGCCACATGATGCCACTGTTGCCGCCACTGGTGATCTTCCAGTCAATCGCAAACTCAAAGTCCGAGTATTCATCCTTAGTGGCGAGGTCGCCGCCCTTACCACGCAGCACGATGGCGCCATCTTCAACAGCCCACTCCTTTGGGGTGTCGGTGCGCTTGAAGCCGCGGAAGGACTTGCTGACATCCTTGCCGTCAAAGAGCAACACCCATCCGTCCTTCACTTCGGCCGCCGAGAGCGTGTTCGGCGTGGTCGGTTCCACCTGCTGGGTGGCCATGCACGAGAAGATCGAGAGGCTGGCGACGGTGAGTGCAATGAAGTGGCGCATGAAGCAAAGGTCCATTGGTAGGAGGTCAGATCAAGCAGTCAGAATATCCACGGTTCACGCGCGCGGAGGGGCGGAGGCACTCGCCGCCGGCGCGGGAACGGCAGCAGGAGCAACCGCAGGTGTCGCAGTCGGAACAGCAGCGTTCGCGGGAACTTCCGGCGGGAACACCGGAATGGCAAGGATCTTGGTTGGCGCATCGCGGGACAGCTGGATCACCACCACTTCCGTTCCCACCAGCGTCTTGACGGGGGCGCCATTCACTTTGACTTCCACCGCTGGCCGCGCTTTGTCCGCTGCAAGCATCACCAGCGTGTCGACCACGTATTTGGGCGGAAGCGAGGTGATTTCATAGGTGAATTCCATGGAGTCGTCGACCAGGCGCTTCGACTTCACGTCAACCACGGCGGTTGCCCCGGTGGAAGTACGGAGCGTGAACCGCATGGCCCCGTGCGGGCTGCGCGCGTAGATGGTCTCGGCGCGCAGCAATTTGTCGTCAAGCAACAGCCGCGGCGCCGGAATCTCCATCCACGGGATCCGAATCGTCAGCGTGTCGGAGCTTGACTTTCCGACGAGTGCCGGTGCCTTCGCTTGCGGGTCCTCTCCGGAGATCACTTCTCGGATGCATCCTGACATGGTGATGCCTGCAGAAGCGACCGCTAACAGGGCACAGATCCGCAAATTGAGAAGGTTTTTAGGGTTCATTGTCGACATCGTAACTCATGGGCGGAACGCGGCTTCCGTGCTTGGAATGCGAAGACGGCGAAGTTTCTGACAAACTCGATGATGGGTTGGACCCGCCATTTACGCTTACAAGACTAGAGAACTGACCCTTATCAACCCTCTGTTGCCTGCGAAAGAAATATATGAAACACACTGCGACCACCGCGCCTGCTGCACTCCTCGCCCTGCCCCTTGTTTGCGCAACGATTGCCGAGGCAGGCGGAGGCTCGATCAACCCGGGAGTCAACGTAACTCGCGTCGTCGACTCGCCATTCGAGGTCAACACTGCTAGCGATTATGGGTTTACCCCTGGTCACTACCAGGCCTCCGTCACTGGCAATTCCGCCGATCTCAACTGGCTCACCGGCGGAAGCAACTTTGTCGGCGTTTGCACCGGCAATACCGACTCACAAACGGGGCTGCGCACCCTTTTTGGTGGTGTCCAAGCAATCACCCTAGTAACCCTCACGACGGACACCACGTTTGCCATCAACTACGACATGACTGCCGTGGTGCGCACCTTAAACGACGTCAGTTGGGCGCTCATTGATACGACCACCACCGACGTTGTCTTTGGATTGACGTTCGAAGACACGATTGCCACGGCCACCGGTGGCGTCTCGTCCACGTCCGCGGCTGGCTCATTCTCCGGGACCGCTTCAGCGGGCACGTATTGGCTCATCATGGCTGCTTACTGCGAACAGCTCGGCGGCAACTTCTCCTACGACGCCACGTTCACCGCCGTGCCTGCACCGGGAGTCTTCCCCGCCATCCTGATGGCTGCAGCACTCCGCGGTCGCCGTCGACGGTAAGCGCACGGAAGGCAACTTCCGAACGCCACCAACTCAAAAACAAACAAGCCCCGCCAATGTGCGGGGCTTGTTCATTCAGGTGGACCATACTGGATTTGAACCAGTGACCTTCTCCGTGTCATGGAGACGCGCTAGCCAACTGCGCCAATGGTCCGACGCACGCAGTCTATCGGCTTCCGGACGCCCGGACAAGCACCCCAATCGGAATGAATTGGAACCCGGCAATTGCCCCTAGCTCAGGCACATATCAAACGGAATGAGCGCGTTCTTGCAGCAATCCACACCATGCGGACGATGAAACCTGCGACAGTTTCACACCCAAGCGAGAACCACCCCCATGGCACACACCACCCACGCCTCCAGCAGCAACGCCGCCCAAAGCCGCGCAGATAACACCGTCGCGCCACGGCGTCTTGACATCTTCAGCCCCGGCTTTGGTCTTGCCATGATTGGCGCTGGACTCATGGCGCTGGCAGCCGTTGAGGGAACCGGCATGCTGCTTGGCCGCGCCACCGACGCAACCACTGCGCAGGCGGGAGCTGGTGAGTGGATGAGCAGCGATGCGCCGATGGAGGCCTTCGGTGCGCACCAACCTGCTCGCCGCAACATGGAACCCGAGGCCATGCTTGACCCGCAATCGGCCGTTGGTACGGGCCCGGGCGCGCCACGATCAACCGCACGCAACTCTGCTCCGCCAGCATCGGGTGTCCTTGTTGGAATGGCCGCCAACCCCATCCCGAATGGAACCGCGGTCTACCGGCTTTGGTCAAGTGGACGCGTAGAAGCCATGATCACCACCGAAGAGAATGTCTGGAGCCAATGGGTACCGGCAGCGCCTGGACTGTCGACCAACATGCAACGTCCGGCGTCCAGTTCGGACAACCCTGACACGAATCCGTGAACCGAATCCTTGAACCGAATCCCCGACACGAATCCCGGACCGGATACTGACGCCACACTCCGGCGAGCGACCGGTCAGGCGGTGAAACTAGCAATGCACCGGCGGATACGGTTGAGCGTGCTGTCGCGTCCAAGAATTGCCAGCGTGTCAAAGATGGGCGGACTCACAGTACCGCCGCTGACTGCAATACGCAGCGGCTGAGCAACTTTCCCAAGATTGCCCTCCGTATGTTGCATTGCGTACGGAGTGATCGCCTGCTCAAGCGCCGCGGCACTCCACTCTGCGCAGCCTTCCAGCACTGGCAAGACTGCTCGCAAGTGACTCAGTCCGTTGGGTTCCGGACCCAAGAGTGCCTTCTCAACATTCTTCGATCGCTCCCAGGCAAGCACGTCGTCAGCAATGATGAAGAACCGATTGGTACGGAACATTTCATCAAGCGTTTTGGATCGTTCATGACTGGCGCTAGCAAGTTGTTCGAATTGCTCCGCAGTGATGCGCTTCATGAAGTCGGCGTGGAACTCTTGACCATGCAGACGAGCCCGCGATACAAATTCTTCGCGCGGCATTCCCGTGATGGCGTCGCAGTTGAATGAAAGCAGTTTGGTGCGATCAAACTTGGCGGGCGTCTTCACGACACGCTTCAGATCGAAGCGCTGCTTGAGGAATTCGGTGTCAAACTTCTCCACATTCTCGCCCGGGCTCCAGCCATTGAGCGCAAGGAAGTTGCACAGTACTTCCGGGAGGTATCCGCTTTGCCGGAAGTCATCCACATTGATTTCCGGAAGCGTTACTTGCAAGCCGGTTGCCAGCAATGATGCCTCGGCAAGTTCAAGTTGCGTGTTCTTGTCAGCAAGCCACGCATCGAAACGCGCTTGAGTAATCGTGTCCTGCGGCGGAGCGGTGAGCTTGCGATCAATCACGGTCTTGCGCAGCACCTTGTCCTTATCGCGCTTGGACATCTTGCTGGCATCGGGATTGGTAATGAGCGGCAAATGCCCATAGATCGGACGACGGAACCCAAGCGCGTCTTGCAGCACCATGTGCTTCGCAGTGTTGTTGAAGTGCTCCTGCGCGCGCAACACGTGCGTGACGCGCATGAGTTCGTCGTCGACCACCACGGCAAAGTGATAGGTTGGAAAACCGTCGGCCTTTCGAATGACAAAGTCATCGACTTCGCCAGCCGGCAGCGTGGCTTCACCCAAGACTTCGTCGACGATGGTGATGGGGCCATCCGGAGTCTTGCAGCGAATCACCGCCGGGCGCCCTTCCGCAAGCCATGCATCAACGGTGGCCTTGGGGAGGTTCGCCATTTCCGATCGGTCGTAGCGGTACGCGTGACCGGCCAGTTTGGCGGCCTGTCGCTTCGCGTCCAATTCAGCAGTGGTATCGAACGCGTAGTAGGCCTTGCCCGCGTCAACTAACTGCGCGAGGTAGCGGTTGTAAATATCCAATCGCTCGCTCTGGAAGTACGGCCCATGCGCACCGCCGCCGTGCGTGCCGAGCACCGGACCCTCGTCCCAGCCGATTCCAAGCCACGCCAAGTCCTTCAGAAATCCGACGCTGGCCGAGTCGCTCGATCGCTTCTGGTCGGTGTCCTCAATACGGAGCAAGAAGGTGCCGCCCTTCCCCTTGGCATAGGCCCAGCAGAACAAGGCCGTGCGAGCGCCTCCCACATGCAGATGACCGGACGGGGACGGAGCAAAGCGAGTAACGCAGGAGGGGGTAGACATGTGAGGCGGCAAAGGTACCGGGGATCCTAGTACCCTTGCGCCATGCCTGCCATTGTCGGTCTCATTTCCGACAGCCATTCCCGCTGGGAACGCACCAAGCGCGGCATTGCGGCCCTGCAAGCGAAGGGCGCAACCACGTTCATTCATTGCGGAGATGTGGAGGATGATTTAGTCCTTGACCAGCTCGCGGGGCTTGATAGCCACGTCGTATGGGGCAATTGCGACTGGAATCATGACTCCCTCGCTCGCTACGCAGCCAACATCGGTATCACCGTGCACGGCGATGCTGGCGAAATCACCGTGGACGGAAAGCGCATCGCCTTCACGCACGGACATGAACTCCCAGCACTGCGCGCGGCGGTCACGAGCGGCGCTGATTACCTGATTCACGGCCACACCCATGAACTGCGGGACGAACGGAACGCCGGAACGCGCATCATCAATCCGGGCGCCTTGCACCGCGCGCCGCGATACACCGTGGCCACTCTTGAGCCAGCCACTGATCAGCTGACCATCCTTGAGGTACCAGCATGACGAAAGGTTTGAACCGATGACTCAGCAGCACAGCACCGACCCGCTCAGCAACTTGGTCACCGACGCCCTGCGGAAGACCGCCATCACGGCCCGCCGTGCTCGGCAGAAGTTTCGACGGCTGTCCAGTCCGCGCCACATCTACACCGCGCCGGGAACCATGGTGGTTTCCCCAGACGACGTTCCGCCAGTCATCACAGTGTTTGCCTACGGGCCGACGAGCTACAAGGAACTTGTCGTCACCAGTGTGGCTGAAATCGTTGCGCTGGGTACGGAGTGGCCCGTGTTGTGGGTGGATGTGGATGGCTTTGGAAACCCGGCACTTCTCAAGGAAATTGCAGACCACTTTGGCATCCATCCCCTTGCCATGGAAGACGCCACCGACACCGCGCAGCGGGCGAAGAGTGAGCCCTACGGCGACGCCACATTCTTGGTGCTGCCCATGCCGCACGAAGATGAACGCGGATTCTGGACTGAACAACTTGCAATCTGGGTCACTGCGCGTGTTGTGGTGACTTTCCAAAGTGTGCCTGGAGATTGCCTGGATCCACTTCGCAACCGTATCCGCGAGGGCAAGGGAAGAGCACGAACCTCCGGCGCTGCGTACCTCTCCTATGCGATCGCTGATTCAGTCGTTGATGGCTACTTCCCCATCGTTGACCGCATCGGCGAAGCGCTCGAGCCGCTGGAAGATGAAGCATTCACCAAGCCGGATGGCCGGACGCTTGGAAAGATTCGCCGCATTCGCGCAGAACTCATTCGCGTGCGCCGCGCCGTGCATCCACTGCGTGATGCCGCGATCGCACTCGCCTCACTCGACCGCGTCTTTGATGCAGACACGCGCCACTACCTGCGCGATCTCAACGATCACGTCTCGCGCGTCTTGGACCAACTTGAAACTGACCGGTACATGGCCAATGATTTGCTGGACATTTATATGACCAGCGTCAATCTGAAGGTGGCAGAAACCTCCAAAGTTCTGACCATTATTGCCACGCTGTTCATGCCGTTGACATTTATCGCCGGCGTGTACGGGATGAACTTCGAACACATGCCGGAACTGAAATGGATGCTCGGCTATCCATTCGCCTTGGGCCTCATGGGATGCACCGTCATTGGCCTGATGACGTATTTCTGGCGTAAAGGGTGGCTTCAAGACACTACCAAGTGATTTAGTTGCATACAGTCACTCATGATCGGCGAAGCAACAACTATGCCAACATCCCCTGCTATTCACACCTTGGCTGCACTTCGCGCATCGGGCTGGCGCAGCCGATCCGTCAAGGCGGAACTCCGCACCAACTTCGAGCACGCCCTCGCCGCATCATCGGCGCGTGGTGATCGAGGTGCCGCTGGTCTATTCCCCGGCATTCTTGGCTATGACGACACCGTTCTGCCAGAACTGGCAACGGCCATCATCGCTGGCCACGACATCTTGTTCCTTGGCGAGAAGGGCCAAGGCAAGAGCCGCCTGATGCGGATGCTTCCAAACTTCTTGGACGAGTGGCTGCCGTACCTGGACATTCCCGGTTGCGCAGTGCATGAAGATCCGGAACAACCCATCACCCGCGCCGGGCGAGAGATGTGCGCCAACACTGCCGACCGTATCCCGATTGCATGGTGGCACCGCAAAGATCGCTACGCCGAGCGATTGGCCCCCGGTACCAAGTTCGCCGACCTGATTGGCGAAATCGATCCATCGCGGCTCGCTGCCGGCACCAGCATGGGCTCGGAAGATGCATTGCACTTCGGCCTGGTTCCACGCATGCACCGCGGCATCTTTGCCATGAACGAACTTCCTGACCTTGATGAACTGGTGCAAGTAGGTCTCTTCAATGTGCTGGAAGAACGCGACGTACAAATTCGCGGCTATCCGGTGAGTTTCGATCTGGATGTCTTACTGGTATTTAGCGCAAATCCAAGTACCTACAACCGCTCCGGCAAGGTGATTCCGCAGCTGAAGGACCGCATTGGTAGCACCGTGGTCACCCACTATCCACGCGAGCGCGATGCTGGCATTGCCATCACCCGGCAAGAAGCAGGAATGGATCTTGGTGGCGAATTCCCAGTGATTGTTCCGCCGTTTATGGATCGAGTGGTGGAAGAGATTTCCATCGCCGCGCGGCGTAGTAAGTTCGTGGATCATGCATCGGGAGTCAGCGCGCGCTTCAGTGTTGCCAATTGGCGCACGATGGTTGCCAGCGCACGGCGTCGATCCATTCAACTTGGTGAATCTCCAGCAGCGCCGCGTATCAGCGACCTTTCGCACTTGCATTCATCAGCACTTGGAAAGCTTGAACTTGATCTCATGGGCAGCCATCAGATGAACGAGCGCCAAGTGATTGATGCCATCGTTGCTGAAGCGGTTGGCGTGGTATTTAAGGAATACGTCGAAGAGCACGGTCTGGCAGCCATCGCGGATGCCTTTGCCAAGGGCGTGCGCATTGAAGTGGGCGATCTTGTGCCCAGTGCTCAATACGCACAACGCATGAACAGCGTGCCGGAAGCGTGGGACAAGGCATTTGAAGTGAATGCCAGTACCGATGCCGCCGTTCGAGCTTCATGTGCGGAATTCGTACTTGCGGGACTGTGGGCCACCGATCGCGTGAGCCGTACCGCCAAGCATGGCCGCACGTCCTATGAGGTGAAGTAACCGCCGTGGCAAACCACGACGACATGTCGCCTGACGCTGACGAATCCATGGGCGCACCAGTTCCTGATGCGCGCCCGATTGCCCCACAGCCACTCGGCGGCGTGTTGCATACCTACCTCGGCTACGACGCCGTCAAGTTTGGCCAAGCGCAACCGGCTGACTCCAGCGGTGCCGCGCGCGGTGCCTACGAACACCTGTTGGCCGCGGGCTCGATGCGCCACTTCACGGACGAAGAACTGGCGGACGCCATTCGCATTGATCCTTCGCAAATCCAAGGCCTTGGGCCCAGCATTGATGCGCTCATCGAACTGCTTGAGCAACGCAAAGAACGCATCCTCTCTACCTATGACCCAACACCCGCAACGCACGCTGCTGCGAAAGCGTTCCTCGACACCGCTGCCGGAGCGGTACCCGAAACCGGCAAGCCCGACGTTGCGAAGCGGATCGCGCACGCCATTGCCGGCGAGCAGTTGCGCGATCTCGAGCGATTGTGGTACCGACTCCCAGAGAATTCACCCGAGCAGCGCGCGCTTACGCAAGCGCTGGAACGCCTACGCGAAAAATATGAAGTTGATCAACTCACCTCACGATGGTCGTTCAGCGGTCGTGAAGCGCTTGATGTCCCCGGCGCCATTGAGGTGAAGGCAGAGTTGGAAGAACTCGATCGCCTCTTGGAGCAATTGCGCGAAGCACTCAAGAATGCCAAGCCAGCCATCATTGATATGGATGCATTGGAAGAGTTCGCGCCGCAAGAACAGGTCGACTCACTCCGTGACGCCCAACGAAGAGTGAATGAATTGCTGGAGCGTTTAGCTGAGGATGCAGGCTTGGCGCGCACGCCGGAAGGCGGCTGGCAAGTCAGTCCAAAGGCGATGCGCCTATATCAGCGCAGCCTGCTGGCAACCATCTTTGGCGGTCTGCAAGCAGCGCGCAGCGGCCGACACGAAGGCGTTGCCAGCCCAGACGGCGCAGTCGAATTGCCCTCCACGCGGCCCTACGAATTTGGCGATAGTCCGTCCGCCATGGACATTCCGCAGAGCATGGTGAATGCACTGCTCCGTGAATCCGCCGACGGTCCGCGCGCGCCCGGCACGCCGGTTCGCATGCGCTCCGACGATATGGTGGTCCACAAGACGCGCCAGCAACCAAAGTGCGCTACAGCGGTCATCATGGATATGTCTGGCTCCATGCGCAATGGCGGCCAGTACGTGCAAGCCAAGCGCATGGCCATGGCGCTCGATGGTCTGATTCGCAGTGACTACCCCGGCGACTACTTGCAGTTTGTTGAGATGTACACCGTTGCAAAGTTGCGGTCATCGGGCGAAATCCCCAGCATCATGCCCAAGCCGGTCACCATTCGGGAGTCCGTGGTGCGCCTGCGCGCGGACATGTCGGACCCCGACATCACTGAGATGGACCTGCCCCTGCACTTCACCAACATCCAGCGCGCGCTGCAACTTTCGCGGCAGTGGCTCGGCGGCAGACCAACACCAAATCGCCAAGTGATGCTGATCACTGACGGACTACCGACCGCGCACTTTGAAGGCAGCGATCTGTACATGATGTATCCACCGGATCCACGCACGGAGCGCGAGACCATCCGCGAAGCCATGCGCTGCAAAGAGGCGGGCATCACCATCAACGTGTTCCTGCTGCCAAGTTGGAGTCAAACCGAAGACGATGTGCAGTTTGCGCATCGCATGGCGGAATCAACCGGCGGACGCGTGTTCTTTGTTGCCGGACGGGAACTCGACCGCTTCGTGGTTTGGGACTATGTGAAGCGGCGCCGCTCAATCTTGGGCTAAATCCGGGGATTCGCTCGATTCCGCCGTGAATTGGGGGGTTGATCGCCCCCTCCTGTCAACATACAGTTATCAACTTGGGCTTAGGAGGCCCTCCGACCACTATGAACCCGTTCATCAATACTTCCCACGGTACGCACATGAGCTCCAACACCTCGACGTTCGACAACCCAACGCGCGCCTCCGACTACTTCGGATGCATGACCTTCAGCGGTGACACCATGCTGAAGCGCCTGCCAACTGACGTCTTTACAAAGTTGCAGCGCACCATGAGTCAAGGCACTTCGCTTGATCCAGCAATTGCCAACACGGTTGCCGTTGCCATGAAGGACTGGGCGATCGAACACGGTGCCACGCACTATTGCCACTGGTTCCAACCACTGACCGGCATCACTGCTGAGA